>NZ_JADKPY010000008.1:0-58729 GCF_015351505.1 Acinetobacter sp. SK-43 | reverse complement strand
TCCAAGAATCTAACCACTTTAGCCAAACCCTTGTTTATCAACAAGTTTTTATCCGCATCACCGCCGATGGATGTGCATTCTACAGCATTTCTAATCGCTTGCAACCCTGTTTTTTATTATTTTCTTTTGCATGTTTCTTTTTTCTACAAATCTGATGGTTTCGTTGTTTTTATCATCTATTTATGTACAAAAAGCAGGCTCATGGCCTGCTTTTTGTTTTTTAATTGCTGTATTAGTCAGTAAACGTCACACGGGCAATGGCTTTTTTACCAGACTGGATAATATGAGTTCCATTCTCTTTTACAGAGAAACTCATATCCACAACATTCCAATCAACTTTAACTGCACCACGTCCAACGGCATCTTTAGCTGATGCTGCATTCGGATTTAGACCCGCCACACGTAAAATAGTTGCAATAAATAATTCACCACCAAATTCAGCACGAGAAATAGTTACTTCGGGTGTATCTTCAGGAACTTCACCTTCAGTGATTCGATTCCCTGCACTCTTATGTGCATTTTCTGCTGCTTCTGCATCATGGAAACGTTCAACAAGCTCAAGAGCTAAGATGCGTTTAATTTCTTGTGGATTACGACCTGCAGCCATTTCCTCAAGTAGAACTTTAATTTCATCTAATGACTTAAAGCTAAGTAGATCAAAGTAACGTTCAATTAAACTATCTGGCATCGACAAGATTTTTTGATACATTGCACCTGGTGTGTCGAACACGCCAATGTAGTTGCCTAAAGATTTAGACATCTTATTTACGCCATCTAAACCTTCAAGAATAGGTACTGTAATGCATACTTGTGATTCTTGACCATAACGACCTTGCAAGGTACGCCCCATTAACAAGTTAAAGGTCTGGTCTGTACCACCTAACTCAACATCTGCTTCAAGCGCAATCGAGTCATAGCCTTGTACTAATGGATATAAGAACTCATGAATGGCAATAGGCTGATGATTGTTATAGCGCTTAGTAAAGTCATCACGTTCTAACATACGTGATACGGTTTGTTGGCTCGCCAATTGGATCAAATCAGCAGCAGACTTCTGATTGAACCATTCTGAGTTAAAACGGACTTTAGTTTTATTTGGATCTAAGATCTTAAAGACTTGTTCTTGGTATGTTTTTGCATTGGCAAGGACTTGTTCTTTTGACAACGGCGGACGTGTTGCACTTTTACCCGTTGGGTCACCAATCATCGCAGTATAGTCACCGATTAAGAATGTGACTTCATGCCCTAAATCTTGGAAGGTTTTTAACTTATTGATGAGAACAGTATGTCCTAAATGTAAATCAGGAGCCGTAGGGTCAAAGCCTGCTTTTACACGTAGTGGACGATTCTCTTTGAGTTTTTTCAATAAATCTTCTTCAGAAATAATCTCGTGCGTGCCTCGTTGGATGAGAGCAAGCTGTTCTTCGGCGGGCAAGAAATTTGACATCACAAAACCTAAACACATCAGTTATTCAATTTGTGCGATATACTAACATTTTTTCAGCGTCTTGCAGGGGAAGTTGTATATGAGCGCAATCTATATTGGTGTAATGACTGGCACAAGCATGGATGGTGTTGATATTGTTGCAGCTTCTTTTAATCCTTTAACTTTGCACGCAACCCTGACTGTTCCGTTTGATCCAGAATTACGTGATGAATTGATGGCGCTCACTTTGCCTGATGATAACGAAATCGATCGTATGGGCAAAGCTGATGTGGCTCTGGCACAGATGATTGGATATGGTATCAATGAACTGATCAAACAAAATAATTTAGACCGAAATCAAATTAAAGCCATTGGCTCACATGGGCAGACCATTCGTCATCGTCCTGAACATGGGTTTACCTTGCAAATCGGTGATCCCAATATTATTACTGAAATCACTCGTATCCCTGTTATTTCGGATTTTAGACGTCGGGATATGGCTGCTGGTGGTCAGGGTGCACCTTTAGTTCCTGCTTTCCATCAGGCCTTGTTTCAGCATGACAGCATTCATCGCGTCATCTTAAATTTGGGCGGAATTGCAAATGTCAGTATGCTACCTGCAAACAATGCGGACGGCGTATATGGATTTGATACAGGTCCAGCCAATATTTTGATGGATGCATGGTGTCATCGTCATACAGGTCATCCATATGACGAGAATGGTGACTGGGCTGCATACGGCAATCCCATTCGCTCATTGCTAGATCGTTTACAAACACACGAATTTTTTGCCAAAGAACCTCCGAAGAGTACGGGTCGTGAAGACTTTAATTTAGAGTGGTTGGATGAGCAGCTCAGCGATTGGCGAAGTGATTTAGAATACGATGAACTTGAAGATACACCAGAGAATGTTCAAGCAACCTTAATGAAACTGACAACTCGTGCAATTAAGAAAGCAATTTATCGCAGTAAAGATGCTATGCCGACAGGTGAAATTTATGTCTGTGGTGGTGGTGCATATAATTCATATTTACTTGAACAACTACGCTGGCGTTTGCGCAAGCATAATTGGTCTGTGCAAACCACAGATGCGCTGGGTCTTGCTCCAACGTGGGTGGAAGCCACAGCTTTTGCTTGGTTAGCGATGCGTTTTATGAAGCAACTCAGTGGTAATTTACCAGCTGTCACGGGTGCATCAGGAAATCGTATCTTGGGGACAATTACTTCGGTGTAAATAGCAAAAAGCTTCTCGTATCGAGAAGCTTTTTTATATTTTTTTTAAACTTAAATCGAGAAAGAAGATCCACAACCACACGTCGTTGTTGCATTTGGGTTTTGTACAACAAAACGTGAACCTTCCAAACCTTCTAGATAATCAACGACTGAACCGACTAAATATTGATAACTTAATGAGTCAACCAACATTTTAACATCACCATTGGTAAATTCAGCATCGTCTTCATTGGCACTTTCTGCAAAGTTAAAACCATAAGAAAAGCCAGAACAACCTCCACCTGTTACATAGACACGTAACATAAGATCATTATTCCCTTCACTTTCGCGTAATTGGCGAACTTTTTTGGCAGCATTATCTGACAATTCAAGAGCTTGTGCGTTCATGATGGATATTCCTCGACTTTTCTTTGTCTTTCATACATAAAAGACCCGATATTCAGTATAGCATACTCAATATCGGGTCTGTATTTGAAGTTTTAAAGGGCTATTCAAAATACTTTTACAAGATTATTTGTAGTTTTCGTCTTGTAAGCTACATTCAAAATTCTTTGGATTTTCTTTACAACGGAATTGCCACAAAAGCTTCATCATGCGTTTATCGTAAATCCCTTTTGCTGTCAGGTTAATACGTGATTCACGCATAAGTTTTTGATAGCCTGGCTTATCAGACTCAGGAACTTCCATCCAATATTTTTGCGGAATATCCGCCTTCATTTTACCAAGGATACCAAATGCACGTGGTAGTTGGCTTTTAACCCACTCGCGTGACTTTTGACCAAATCCTGCTGGGAATTTATCTGGATGAATAATCAAATTACCTGTCACTTGTAAGATCGGATAATTCACAATTGCGCCTTTTGTACCCAAACCTTTATGCAATTCCAAAGGTTTAAATGCAGCTGCTGGCGCACCAATAATATCAACCTGACCGTTATTAAATTTTGCACCAAAGTTTGTAATATCTGAACTTACAGCCTGCGCTCCGACTTGTGAAGCCATAATTTTTTGTGCTTCATCATAGTCTAATACCGCAATTTTCTTACCTGCAGCTTTTGCCACCGTATTGATATTACGATCATTAACAAGTAAATAAGCATCACCGACTGGGATCACACCGACAACTTCATATTTGCCATTGACCATCGATTTTCCGAACACTGGGCTAGCAAGACCTTGCATCACTTTAACTGCAAGTTTTAAGTCAGTGATTGCGCCAATTGCATCGAGAGAACCTGTAAATTTATTGAATTGGCGACCACGCATTCCTGTGATACTCACACCATCACATTTTCCAGCTTTAAAGTCTTCAGCAATTACAGCCTCATTGGTGCCAACTTTCAATTCGATATCAGCGCCCCAAGTCTTTGCAGCGAGCTGATAATCTTTCATAAGTGCGTAAACATCGCCACTTTTACCAACAATATCAAATACACAGATTGTTTGCTTTGCTTGAGCGCCTGCGGATACGACTGCAACACCTGTTGCAAGCATTAATGTTTTAAACCATTGCATGTTCTTTTTTCCTTTGCATTTTGGTGATTGTTGTGACATCACACCCAAAATCGTAGAACCACGTTTAATTCCCTAATGGTATATAAACGAAATCCCTCATCATCAATCGTAAATCTTCCTGATCAAAATATATTTTAATCTTCACGATTTCATTTGATTTTTATCTCATTATGATTACGAGATTTTAAAGTAAAGGCTATGACTTAAATGACGATCACAAAAAAAACAAAAAGCCTAGATAAATCTAGGCTTTAAGTGTCATTTTTGGCAATTACTGATTATTCACCAGGTAATGCACATTCAAAGTTTGATTTGTTCACTGAACAACGAGATTTTTTCAATACAGACATCATACCTGCATCGTAAATACCACGCTTAGTCAAATCCATACGACCATCACGTAATAATTTTTGATACTTCAATGTATCTTCTGCGCTTAAGTTCATTTTGTACTTCGCTGGAATTTCAGCTTCGTAACGTTTGATCATTGCGAATGCTTTTGGAAGTTGCTTCACAAAGTAATCACGAGATTTTTGACCAAAACCAGCAGGGAATTTTTCTGGACGAATAACAAGATCCGCAGTTACTTGTAAAACTGGGAAGTTGAAGATACCACCATTAGTACCTAAACCCTTGCTCAATTCTAATGGTTTGTATGCATAAGCAGGCGCACCTACCATATCAACTTGACCATTGTTAAATTTAGCAGCGAAGTTAGAAACGTCAGAAAGTACTGCTTGAGCGCCTACGCGTTGTACCATGATTTTTTGAGCATCATCGTAACCCAATACAGCGAATTTCTTACCAGCAGCTTTTTCAATTGAGTTAATGTTCTTGTCACGTACGAAGATATACGCAGCACCCAATGGAGAGATACCCGCTACTTCATATTTGTTACCACCAAGATTAGTCGTCATCTTCGCAGCATTACGAGCATCTAGAACGTAAGTAATCGCACGTTGAGCAATTTCATTGCTCGGCGCACCACCTAAAGAATCGATAGAACCCGCGAATTTGTTGTATGGGCGAGCACGCATTGCTGTCATTGCTACAGCAGCACATTTACCAGCCTTGAAATTATTGTCAGCAACTTGCTCATCAGTGATTGCTAGAAGGTTAACGTCAGCACCCCAACCTTTTGCAGCAAGTGCCCAGTCTTGCATCATTTTGTATGATTCACCTGACTTCCCTAATAAGTCGAATACACACACATCGATTTTTGCTTGAGCAGATGCTGACATGCCCATCATCGCAGTTGCTGCAATAGCTAATGCAATTTTTTTCATATTTTTCATCCTTTCACAAACTTTATGTTTGTCTCCTTGTTGGAAGCAAATATTAATCATGTTTTCTGAAAAAAAATAGAGCTTGTACTCTATTTTTATGTCAGGATTGTTTAATATTTGTCCTTTTTTATATCATCCACTTCTTTTATTAGACATTTTTGTGATAAGTCAAAAGTTGTACGCTAAGGTTCACGATTTGAAATAACGTAAAACTTCTATTCTCCACTCAATGTACATTCAAAGTTTGTACGTTCAACAGTACAACGTGCACGTTTGAGTACGTTCATCATAGTAGCATCGTAAACGCCTTGTTTTGTTAGATTCATACGCCCTTCTCGTAACATTTTTTGATAGCGTACTTTGTCTTCATTCGATAGGTTAATTTTTCGGGCATTCATGCCTGATTCTAAACGTTGCACCATGGCAAAGTTACTTGGAAGTTTATTGATGAACCATTGTCTCGATTGAGTACCAAAATTTGCAGGAAATTTACCTGGACGAATAATCAGATCACCTGTGATATTCACAACAGGGAAATTAAACAAAGCACCATTTGCCAATCCTTTGCTAATTTCTAACGGTTTATAGGCATATGCTGGAGCAGCAATTACATCGACCTGACCGCTGTTAAATTTTTTCACAAAATCAGAAATATCGGATGGCACAGCAATCAGATCTAAGCTTTCAACAATTGTTTTTTGTGCCTGATCGTAATGCAAATAAGCGAATTTTTTTCCTTTCGCTTTTTCTATCGTATCAATTCGTTTATCCCGCACAAAAATATAGGCAAGACCGACTTCAATGATTCCCGCAACTTCGTATTTTTCTCCATTGACGGTTGCAGTCAGACGGCTTTTATTACGTTTGTCGAGCACATAACTAATTGCTTTTTGCGCAATTGTATTACTCGTTACTGCACCCACAGCATCAATCGAACCAGCGAATTTGTTATATTTACGCGCACGCATTGAGGTCATGTATACCCCATCACACTTACCAGCATCAAAGTCTTGTTCAGCTTTTTGTTCATCTTGATAAGCAATTAACTCAACGTCACCCTGCCAAGTTTTTGATGCAAGCTTCCACTCTTCAATCAGTTTATAAGACTCCCCAGCCTTGCCTAACAAATCGAATACACAAATTTCTTGTTTTGCCTGCACAGAAGTGGTCATGGCAAAAAGCGTTGCAGCGCTCAGTGCCCAAAGTCCTTTTTTCATCTTGTTTTCCCTTAATTGCTGTTTTTGCATATTTTTCCACCAGCTAAGGACAAATATAGTCAGGTTTTATTTAAAAGCCTAGTCCTTTTGTCTACATATGTCGGGTTTTTCAGATATTTAACTATCCTGATCACACTTTCTAAAGAGTCAATTGACGATGTCTCATAGCAAAGCATTTGATTGAAATATTTGGACTAATCAGAACTAGGATCAGGATATTTACTATTCACCACCTAAGGAGCATTCAAAGTTTGTGCGTTCTACCGTACAACGTGCGCGTTTCAGAACACTCATCATAATCGGATCGTATACACCTTGTTTCGTCAGATTAATACGTTCGTCTCTTAGTATTCGTTGATAGCGAACCTCATTTTCTTTACCTAAGCTCAATTTATATTTCGCGGGTATAGAGTCTTCTAGGCGTTTAACCATCGTAAAGTTTTTCGGTAGCTGCTTAACAAACCATTCCCGTGACTTTAATCCAAAATTAACAGGAAACTTTTCAGGACGAATAATTAAATCTCCTGTGATATTTACAACTGGGAAGGTAAACATGACACCCGACTTTGCAATCCCTTTTTCAATCTCGAGTGGCTTATAGGCGTACGCAGGTGCAGCAATTACATCGACCTGCTTGCTATTGAATTTTTACAAAATCAGAGATTTCTGAAGGTACTGAAATCATTTGTAAACTATCTACTACTGCTTTTTGAGTTATATCGTAGTGAAGATAGGCAAACTTTTTTCCTTTGGCTTTTTCGATCGTATTTAAATTTTTATCTTGTACAAATACATAAGCCAAACCAAATTGTAAAATGCCAGCAACTTCGTAGTTTTGATCATCAACTTTTGCCAGTAATCGGTGCTTATTGCGTTTATCTAAAGCAAAACTAATCGCCTTTTGTGCTACATCATTACTGGTCACACCACCAATCGCATCAATCGAACCTGCAAAACGATTGTATTTGCGGGCCCGCATAGAGGTCATATACACACCATGACAGATTCCTGACTCGAAGTCTTTTTGTGCCTTCGCCTCATCCTGATATGGGATCAATTGAATTTCAGCTTGCCAATTTTTAGCCGTGACAGCCCATTCTTGCGTCACTCCAAATGTTTCACCTGCTTTTCCTAATAAATCAAATACACATACTTTTTGTTTTGCTTGAACAGTCGTTGCAAACCCCATCAATGTTAAGATTGATAAAGCAAATAGCCCCTTTTTCATTTTTCCCCTTATAAAAAAATAAAAACACACTTTAAAAAAACAAAAAATTATTCACCACCAAGACTGCATTCAAAGTTTGTGCGTTCAACCGTGCAACGTGCACGTTTTAAAACACTCATCATGGTTGAATCATAAATATCACGCTTGGTTAAACTGATTCGTGCTTCACGTAGAATTTGTTGATAACGGGTTTTATCTTCCTAACTTAAATTAATTTTATATTTTGCAGGTAAATCCGCTTCAATACGTTGTATCAAGGTGAAATTACTTTTTAAGCGTCCAAGAAACCAATCTCGTGAGTTTTGTCCAAAATTACTCGAAAATTTTTCAGGACGAATAATCAGATCTATTGTCATATTTACAGCTGGAAAGGTAATGATTGCTCCATCCTCTCCAAGCCCCTTATATAGCTCTAGAGGCTTATATGCGTAGGCTGGTGCTGCCATGATGTCAGCTTGACCACTATTAAATTTCTTTGCGATATCCGAAATATCTGACAATACTGCTTGCCCACCTAGACTTCGAACGACAATTTTTTGTGCTTCGTCATATCCAAGCACCGCAAATTTTTTCCCTTTGATTTTCTCAATGGTGTTGATCTTTTTATCTCGGACGAATATATATGCCAGAGCAATTTCTGATATACCTGCAACTTCTTAGCTCTGATTTCCAACCCTACTTACCAAACGACGCTGATTACGTTTATCTAAGGCAAAGCTGATTGCTTTTTGGGCTATTGCATAGGTTGGAACTGCACCAATTGCATCAACAGACCCAGCAAATTTATTGTAAGTTCGCGCGCGCATAGAAGTCATATACACGCCATCACATTTCCCTTGTTGAAAATCCTTTTCAGCCTGAGCTTCATTTTGGTAACTGATCAGATCAATATCACCACGCCAAACTTTTGCAGCTAACGCCCACTATTCAATCATTTTGTAAGCCTCTCCTGACTTACCTAATAGATCAAATACACAAACTTTTGCCGCATTTGATGATGTATTTACCCCAAAAATTAACATTGCCCCCAATGCCAAAATTCCCTTATTCATCCTGAATTCCTGTCGTATAGTTTTGGTCTTGTTACTTATTTTTTCATCTAAACTAAATAATAATCTGATTTTAAACACAGAAGTAGAGTTTTTACTCTATTTTTATCATCTAAATGCATTTGATTTCAGCTTTGCATAAATTCATATAAAAATTTGCAATCGCTTCGGATCACCTTAAAATGCGGCTATCTATTCGCTATTTTGCATACTCATGATCCAATTTGACCAAGTTTCTTTACGCCGTGGTGGGCGCGTTCTCTTCCAAAAAGCATCTATGCAACTTCATCCAGGCTGGAAAATTGGTCTCACGGGCGTAAATGGCGCAGGAAAATCTACGTTATTTGCAGCACTTTTAGGTGATTTGGTCGCTGATGAGGGAAATCTAAGTCGTCCGTCTGTTTGGACAGTGGCTCATATGGCACAAGAAATTAAAGCCTTAGATATTCCTGCCATCGACTTCGTACTTTCAGGTGACGAAGAGTATTGGACGATTCAAGAAAAACTCGCGCATCCTGATCATTTAAGTAATGAGAATTTGGCACACCTTCATGGTCGTTTTGATGAAATTCATGGTTATGCTGCCCCTGCTAAAGCAGCACAACTGATGGCTGGACTAGGCTTTTTAGATCATCAAATTCGATTAAATGTAGCCAGCTTTTCAGGTGGATGGCGCATGCGACTTAATCTTGCTAGAACACTGATGAGTCGTTCAGATTTATTATTATTAGATGAACCAACCAACCATTTAGATTTAGATGCAATTTTATGGCTTGAGGACTGGCTTAAAGCTTATGAGGGTACTCTGGTTTTAATCTCACACGATCGTGATTTCTTGGATGCAGTGACTGATCATATTCTGCATATCGAAAACCAAGAATTAACCTTGTATACAGGAAATTACTCAACATTTGAGACCACACGAAGCGAACGTTTAGCACAACAACAACAAGCTTTTGAGAAGCAACAAGAAACACGTGCTCATTTACAGAAATTTATTGATCGTTTCAAAGCAAAAGCCACCAAAGCTCGCCAAGCCCAAAGTCGGATTAAACAATTAGAACGTATGCAGCAATTAGCACCTGCACATGTGGATACACCTTTCACCTTTAGCTTCCGTGAACCTACAAAAATGAGTTCACCATTACTCAGTCTTGATGGTGCAACGATCGGTTACGGCGACAAAGTCATCGCTGAAAAAATTCGTTTGCAGATTACGCCAAGCTCTCGAATAGGCTTACTCGGAATGAATGGCGTAGGTAAATCCACTCTAATCAAAACCTTGGTTGGTGACTTGCCACTATTAGCTGGAGAGCGTAAAGCTTCTGAACTTCTTAATATCGGTTATTTTGCTCAGCATCAAATGGATGCTTTAGACGCGCATGCAAGCCCAATGCTTCAACTGGCACGTATCGCAGATAAACAAATCAGTGAATCGTCTTTACGCTCTTTCTTGGGTGGCTTTGGCTTCAGTGGTGAACGCATGGACACACCATGTGAGAGCTTCTCTGGTGGAGAACGTGCTCGTCTAGCTTTAGCTTTAATTGTTTGGCAACGTCCTAATGTACTGATTCTAGATGAACCGACTAACCATTTAGATTTAGATATGCGCCACGCTTTGACCATGGCATTGCAAGATTTTGAGGGTGCGGTGGTCTTGGTTTCGCATGAACGTCAATTGATTGCAAGTGTGTGCGATGATTTGTTACTTGTTCATGCAGGAAAATGCACAGAGTTTGAAGGTGATCTTCAGGACTATGCAAAATGGTTACGTGAAGCGCGCCAACAACAAATAAATGCACAGAGTGCTTCACAACAAGAGAGTAATTCATCTCAATTTGCTGCTCCTAAAGTTGATAAAGAAGCTCAACGTAAAGAAGCTGCTCGCCGTCGTGAACTGACTCGACCTATCCGAAAAGACATGGAAAAAGTCGAATCACAGATTGGTAAAATTCAACCACGACTCATTGAGATCGAAGAACTTCTAGGCGACACGACGCTTTATGAAGCAAATCGCAAAAATGATCTCATGAAGCTCATGAATGAACAAAATGAACTCAAAGCCAAATTGGAAAGTTTTGAAGAGCAATTACTTGAATTCATGATGAGTTTAGAGGAACTTGAAGGCTCATTTGAAAACTAAGCAACATCCCCTAACCACACCAAATGTGTGGTTAGGTTTTTTCAATTTAATCAATACAAGAAAAATAGAAACTCAAACTCAATTACATTGATAATCCATATTTAAATATCATGTCTTTTTCTATCTAATCAGTTAAATTAAAAAATGGAAATTTCCTCAAAAATTGAGCTTTGTGTTTAGGCTCGATATACTCAGCTCCCATCATTCTAAAGTTGTGACTTTCGATTGACGTTTAAAACGTCTACTTTCTTAATATTTTTTGTACTTCAATTTGGTAAGTACCTGATTTGGACTCATACAAACTGAATGAATTCTTTAGATTTTATTTTTAATTTTGAACATTTTCTTCCAATCTTGATCCAAGAATATGGCGTTTGGATCTACGCTATTCTTTTTTTAATTATATTTGCAGAAACCGCTTTTGTTTTTATGTTCTTCCTCCCTGGTGATAGTTTATTACTCACTGTTGGTGCACTCTGCTCAGTCATTGAAATGATGCATCTTGGCTATATGATTAGTTTATTGTTTGTAGCCGCAACATTGGGCTATATGGTGAATTATCATATTGGTCGTCATTTTGGTGATCGTATTTATAAAATGGATTCACGCTTTATCAAACAAGAATATTTAAGAAAGACTAATACATTCTTCCTAACTCATGGTGGTAAAACGATTCTTCTCGCACGTTTTATTCCTTTTGCGCGCTCTTTTGCCCCTTTAGCAGCGGGCTCTGGCAACATGAATTATATGCGTTTCGTAGTCTATAACGTTTTAGGCGCATTGTTATGGATCAGTGTTTTAGTCACCGCTGGATATTTATTTGGTCATGCCTTAATTCAGGTGAATGATTTAGTTGACCAATAGCAAAGGTTCCACGTGGAACAAAAAAGAGCTTAAAACCAGTTTAGTTTTAAGCTCTTTTTTATAATGATCTTAAAGTTAATCTAAGTATCATTTAAATTGTTGGTGATACTCATTGCGCAATTTAACCAACTCTAGTGCCTGTACTTTGGCTTGTTCGAGTTGCCCCTTTTCAACCAAAGCATTGACTGAATCAATTTGAGCTAACAATAGATCTAAGCCATGTTGATATGCTTTAAGCTGTTCATCATCTTTAGACACACCTTCAAGCTTATGCGGTGAAGAAGCCTTTGATGCAACAGCTGCTTTGCGCATAAGCATCAATTGTTTCTTCGCTTCTGCTAAATCCTGAGTTTGAGCAAAAGCCGTCATACTTTTAGCCAATACTCGCATATCTGTTTCAAGTTGATGAGCAGATACACCTTGATTGAACATCAACACACTTGCAAATAAAGTAGCTAAGCAAAATCCTTTTTTCATTAAAAATATCCTTTTTAGCGCTTAAGCATCAATATCTGCATTCAAGGCATTCTCTTCAATAAATGCACGACGTGGTTCAACATCATCACCCATTAAACAAGAGAACATACGATCAGCTTCAATGGCATCATCAATCGTCACTTGGAGCATATGACGGTTTTCAGGATCCATCGTGGTTTCCCAAAGCTGCTCAGCATTCATCTCACCCAAACCTTTATAGCGTTGGATCATCATGCCGCGACGAGAATCTTGCAAAATATGCTGCCATACTTGATGGAAACTATTCACCTGAATACGACGATCACCCTTCTGCAAATAAGCGCCCGTTTCGAGCAACGTAAACCAGCTCTTCGCATTCTTCAGTAAGCGTGCATATTCAGCAGAGTTTAACAATCCTGCGTCAAGCAAATATGAATGTGGCAAGTTATGTACATACACGGTGACACGTGGCCAATAATGAGCTGATTTCTCGCCGTGAGAATTCTCACGTTCAAATGATTCTAAAGAAATCTCTGGACGTAAACTTGGTTGGAGTTTCTCAATTGCAGCACGTAATTGTTCTGCCCAAGACTCAACATAATCACGCTCATGATTGTGATCCGCTTTAAAAGCTTCTAGTTCAAGCAGACCATCTAACAAACTCGCAGGATAGCGTAGTGTTAAACGCTGCAAGCTTTTTTGCGACACTTGATAATCTGCGATAACTTTAGCCAAAGCTTCACCCGTAATCGCAGGTGAATCTGCACTTATATGCAAAGCAAGTTCATCAATCGCATTCGAAATAAGGTAGGTTTCTAATGCATCATTATCTTTGATGTATTGCTCCTGCTTACCTTTCTTTAATTTATACAAAGGTGGCTGAGCAATATAAATATGACCACGTTCTACCAATTCTGGCATTTGACGGAAGAAGAAAGTCAACAACAAGGTACGAATGTGTGAACCATCAACGTCCGCATCGGTCATGATAATGATTTTGTGATAACGTAATTTATCAGGGTTGTATTCTTCACGACCAATACCACAGCCTAAAGCTGTAATCAGCGTTCCAACTTCCTGACTTGAAATCATCTTGTCAAAACGTGCTCGTTCAACGTTTAGGATTTTACCTTTCAACGGCAAAATAGCCTGCATCTTACGGTTACGACCTTGCTTGGCACTACCGCCCGCAGAGTCACCCTCGACTAGATACAGTTCAGACAATGCTGGATCTTTTTCCTGACAGTCGGCTAATTTTCCTGGTAAACCTGCAATATCTAAAGCACTCTTACGACGTGTCATTTCACGCGCTCGACGAGCTGCATCACGTGCACGAGCTGCATCAATAATTTTGCCCGCGATTGATTTTGCTGCTTGAGGGTTTTCAAGCAAATAAGCTGAAAACTCTTTATTCATTGCTTGTTCAACAGCAGGTTTAACCTCACTCGAAACCAACTTCTCTTTGGTTTGAGAAGAGAATTTTGGATCAGGAACCTTTACTGAAATAATTGCAGTCAAACCTTCACGAGCATCATCACCTGAAACGGCCACTTTCTCTTTTTTGAGTAAGTTTTCATTTTCCATGTAGCTGTTTAAACCACGGGTCAAAGCCGCACGGAAACCTGCTAAGTGAGTACCACCATCTTTCTGTGGAATATTGTTGGTAAAGCAACGAACATTCTCTTGATAGCTATCATTCCACTGCAATGCCACTTCCACCCCAATGCCATTGTCAGCATCAGTCGTGAAGTGAAAAATTTCATTGAGATGTGTTTTGCCTTCGTTAATATATTTAACGAATTCTGATAAACCACCTTCGTAATCATAAACATTTTCGAGATTAACGCGTTCATCACGCAATACGATACGCACACCCGCATTCAAGAAAGAAAGCTCTCTTAAACGACGTGCGAGGATATCCACACTAAAAATGGTTTGACTAAAAGTAAGCTCACTTGGCCAGAAACGAACAGTTGTTCCTGTTTTATCTGTCTCACCCACAACCTTCAATGGATATTGAGGATCGCCATGGCAATATTCTTGCTCATGAATTTGACCTGCACGTTGAATGGTCAAATGTAATTTTTTAGACAGGGCATTTACAACTGAAACACCAACACCGTGTAGACCACCAGAAACTTTATAACTGTTGTCATCAAATTTACCACCTGCATGCAGGATAGTCAGAATCACTTCTGCCGCAGATACACCTTCTTCAGGGTGAATATCTGTCGGAATACCACGACCATTATCAGATACGCTAACAGATTCATCTTCATGAATCGTCACTAGAATTTCATCACAGTGACCTGCTAGTGCTTCATCAATCGCGTTATCCACCACCTCAAACACCATATGGTGCAAACCTGTACCATCATCGGTATCCCCAATGTACATACCAGGACGTTTACGAACCGCGTCTAATCCACGTAATACTTTAATGCTAGAGGAATCATAAGCCTTTTCATTTGTTTGTTCTGTTTGAGAGACTGATTGAGACTCTGAACTCATGGTTACTCCCTAGTTAATATCGAATCTATCCAAAAATGAGGAAATAAAATTATGGTGCAGCAAGACTGACTTGACCGTGTACAACATGGAACAATTGAAAGGAAATCGACAAATCATGTAAGTGTTTTAATACCGACGCATGGTCTAAGGTGGTCAGAAAAACCTGACTTCCTAACTGACTCAGTCGCTCAATTAAACGTTGTTGTGCAGCTACATCTAACTCTGCTGTCAGATCATCTAATAATACCACAGTTTCCTTGTTACTCGCATGTAGCATTGCAATTTGTGACAGTTTTAATGCCATGATTAACAACTTTTTTTGCCCTCGAGACAACACATCATCAGCGTTACCTTGTGGGGTTTTTAGACGTAAATCAGCCCGATGCGGACCGTATTCAGTATATCGACGCTCAAGGTCTTTTTGATGCTGTTGAATAAGGTCTTGAAACAACCCTTGCTCAGTATGAAATCCTGAATAGTATTCGAGTTCAATATCAATATCTGGCAAAAGCTGCTGTAAATCCTCACGAAAATATTGATTCCATTGCTCAACGATACTGATCCGTTGTGAATGTAAAATTTCACCATATTCACTAAGCATTTTGTTCCACGGCTCAAGTTCAGACAAACTGAGATTTCGACGTGTTTTTAATAAACTGTTTCGTTGTTTCAGAGCACGTGAATAATACTGCCAAGCAAAATAAAACTCAGGTTCCACGTGGAACATCAACCAATCCAAGAGCTGACGACGAGGTTTAGCACCATGATCGATAATATCGGTACTTTGCGGATCAATATGCTGCAAAGGGAGCAACTTTGCTAGCTGCCCTTGCGTTGCAATCGTATCGCCATTGACCTTAATTAATTGCTCACCAGAAATGAGTTTTTTCATGCCGATACGCTCAGTTGCGGACTGAGCAAATACGATCGCATCATTACACTGATGCTGAATATAATGTTTTGGAATATGCGTGCGAAAAGAGCGTCCAGTTGCTAACAAATGAATAGACTCTAGAATTGATGTTTTTCCAGAACCATTCGCACCATAGAAAATATTAAACGGCTGCAACTCAGTGAGTGCAACCGTCTTCAAATTTCGTACACGTTCTATATTTAAACGCGTGATTTGCATGATTTAAACCTAATACAACAATGCAAATTAAACTCGCATAGGCATAACAACATAAGTTTGATCAGGATGCGCAGGATCTTGTACCAATACCGACTGATTCGCCTCTGTCATACTCATTCGCACATCATCACCATCAAGAACACTCAACACATCAAGGATATATTGAGCATTAAAAGACATTTCAAGAGGTGCATCTTGATATTGGATGACCAAATCTTCACTCGCCTCGTCCTGCTCAGGGTTATTGGCGCGTAATTGCAATGTATCTTGGCTAAAATTCAAGAAAACACCACGTAATTTCTCATTACTTAAAATTGCAACGCGTTGTAGCGATTGCTTAAACACATCATGTGCAATCAACACATGTTTGTCACCACCACGTGGAATCACACGGCGATAGTCAGGGAATTTACCATCAATCAACTTAGTCGTAAAACGAACTGTAATATCACCCTGTTCCTTATCTCGACTTGGTGTATTGATAGTTACATTCAACAACTCACGACCGATTAATAAAGTGAGTTGTTCATCTTCAATACTGAGCAAGCGTTGTAACTCCCCTACTGCCTTGCGAGGAACGATCGCCTGAATTGAAGATGTCGCTGTTGATGAAGCCAATACTTCACACAATGCTAAACGATGACCATCAGTCGTCACTGTACGCAACTGATTTTGATCAATTTCTAGTAATGTTCCTGTTAAATAAAAGCGAACATCCTGAACTGCCATAGCAAATGCAGTCTTTTCAAATAAACGTTTGAGTTCACGCTGAGTGACTTGAACTTGCGTGCCTAAACTATTCTCAGTAGAAAGTAGTGGATAGTCTTCAGCTGGAAGAGTACCCAATACAAAACGACTGTTACCTGATTTCAAGATACAACGTTGATCTTCTGTGATTTGTAAATCGATCAAAGCCGCACTAGGGAGTGACTTACAAATTTCGACTAATTTACGCGCAGGAACCGTCGTTTCACCTGCTTCAATACAAGCACCATCAGCTAAGGTCGTACTTGCCACCAACTCAACTTCCAAATCAGAACCTGTGATCGTCAAGGCCTGCTGTGTGGTTTGAATTTTAACGTTTGAAAGAATATTCAACGTATGACGGCGCTCCACCGCACCCACAACGTGTGACAAAACATTGAGTAAACTTTCTTTAGCGATTTTCAAACGCACGATTTTATTCCTCTTACAACGGAAGCCGATAAAAATGTTAGCAGTGTACTATGCTGCACTTAAAACGAGTTTGCAACTCTGAAAATGAGTTTAACTTTGTAACAGACGAAGTAGATTTTTATAATCTTCATTAAAAATCGGATCTTCTTCGCGAAGACTTACAACCTTTTCACAAGCATGCATCACCGTACTGTGATCTCGACCACCAAAGGCCATTCCAATCTCAGGGAAACTATCCCCTGTCAATTCACGTGCTAGCCCCATTGCTAACTGACGAGGGCGAGCATAAATACGGGTACGCTTCGGTCCAACCAATTCTTTTAAGGGAATACGGAAATACTCACTCACGACGCGTTGAATATTCTCAACACTAATCGTTCTCGCTCGAATCGCTAACACATCTTTCAATGATTCACGTACCACATCAAGATCAATAGAGGTACCTTTAAAGCGAGAAATAGCGACAACCTTATTCAACGCGCCTTCAAGTTCACGAACGTTTGCCACTACTTGTTGAGCGATAAATAAAGCACAATTGCGAGGTAAATCAACACCACTATTTTCAGCTTTTTTAAGCAAAATCTCGATACGAGTTTCAATATCTGGTGGTTCTACACCCACCGATAAACCCCATGAAAAACGAGAAACCAAACGAGGATCCAATTCAGTTAATTCTTTTGGATAACGATCTGAAGTTAAAATAATTTGCTTGGATTCATCTAACAGAGCATTAAACGTATAGAAGAACTCAACAAGACTTGCTTCTTTACCTGCAAGTAAATGAATATCATCGACCAATAATAAATCTAGAGAACGACAGTTTTTCTTAAATTCTTCAACTTTGCCTTTTTGCAAAGAGCTTACAAAGTCTTGTACAAAACTTTCAGAAGTCATGTACATCACACGCGCATTCGGTTTTGCTTGTAACAGCGCATTTCCGACAGCTTGCATCAAATGTGTTTTACCCAAACCTGTAGGGCCATAGAGAAACAATGGATTATGTTGCGATGCACCAAGCTGCGTTAAAACTTTTCGACAAGTTTCAGCTGCCATCTGGTTTGAACGACCTTCAACAAATAAAGAAAAAGTGAATAAAGGGTTTAATTGTCTTTTCTTAGGAATTTTAGAAACTGGGGGATTCGCTTGAACCAATTCAGCTTCTTTTTTTACTTTTATTGGGGAAGGCACTGCTGTGCTCAAAGCAGCTGTCGTTGTTGCAGGCTGTTCACTCGAAGATAAAATCGTTCCAGGTCTTGAATCGACCAATATCTCTACTTGACGCACTCGCCCTTCAGACAGTTGTTCAGCCAATATAGAAATCAACTCGAGATGATTATCTTGAATATAACGAGTCCAATAAGGGTTGGGTGCATATAAACGCATCACACCATCCACTTCTTCTGCAACTAACGGGCGAATCCACATCGCAAAGACGTTATCAGATAGCTCTTGTCGCAAGCGAGTTAAGCAGTCTGTCCAGAGCATGTGCATCCCCTATATATCCATTTTTTTAAATTTAAAAGTAAAAAAGCCTACACCCCACCTTTCGAAGGGGTCGCCATTCTAACCAAGTTATCCACATCTGTCAGGCAAATTTATGGGACTTTTGCTGAAAAAGAAAGCATTTGTTTATAAATTTAAATTTAAAAGCACTTGTGAATAACTTTTAGCACAAGCTGTGGATATTTTTAACACCAAAGTTATCCACAAAGCATAAAACCATTAAAAACACACTTATCCACACCGTAATCTAATGATTAAAAATGAAAATAGTATGATTTCCACAAAAAACATCAACCCTAATAGTAATAAATTTAAATTTTAAAATTTGAATTTACTTATAAGTGAGATTCCAAATGTGGATAACTAAAATGTTTTAAATTTAAATTCAAAATACCAGAACTAAATTTAAAATCAAAAATGAATTGTTGATAACCTTGTTGGTATGGTGTGAATATAAGGTATTTCATATAAAATTTAAATAGATAGCTTGTGAATAATTATTTTTCTTAATTTCATATATTTAGTTGAGAACAATCAACTTGCTGCAAAACAAAGCAAACAATATGTAAAGTTTTTGCATTTTGATTGACAGAATAAAGATTGCGCAATAAAATCGCGGACCTTTATAGAAAGATCATTTTTGGGAGTTTCGATATGAAACGTACTTTCCAACCATCTGAATTAAAGCGTAAACGCGTTCATGGTTTCCGTGCTCGTATGGCAACTAAAGCTGGTCGTCAGGTTTTAGCTCGTCGTCGTGCGAAAGGTCGTCACAGCTTAACTGTTTAATTACTGTTAAGCCGACCAGACTTGGGTGATGGCACTTTACAGTTTTGGCACTGAATCTCGTATTCGTTGTGCTGCAGATTATAAAAGTGTATTTGATGGTGCGCTTTTTAAAGTGCATCAGCCCCATTTCCTTTTTTTAGCAAAATTAACCGAACAGCCGAATAGCCGTTTGGGTATTGTCGTTGCTAAAAAAAAGGTGCGTCGTGCACATGAGCGAAATCGAATAAAACGTCTTGCTCGGGAGAGCTTTCGTTTACATCAAGCACAGTTTGATGCAGACATTGATATTGTGGTAATGCCTAAAGTGGGTATAGAAGCAATTGCGAATAAAGAATTACATCAGCAATTAGATTTTGCTTGGCAAAAATTACAACGTTTAGCAAAAAAGCATTCTAAAGTCGTTGTGACCTCCCTCCAAAATTAGAGATCTCCAATGGTACGTCTACTGCATTGGTTGATAAGATGTTATCAAATCGCAATCAGTCCATTATTGGGGCCTCGGTGCCGTTATATTCCAACTTGTTCACAATATGCGCTTGAAGCTATACAAACGCATGGTGCGGCAAAAGGTGTATGGCTTTCTACCAAGCGGATTTGTCGTTGCCATCCATGGGGTGGATCAGGCTATGACCCAGTACCACCCAAAGCACTTCGTTTTATTTCGTTTCATCAAATAGATTCTCAAATGCATCACGTTGCTGTACCCTTTCGTGATCGTTTACTCAAGCAAAATCTCTCTAACCATTTGGGATAATAGATATGCAACAATGGGCCAGATTTGCAATTCTTGGAGCCATGTTTGTTACCGCATATTTGCTAATTTTGGCTTGGCAAAAAGATTATGGTCATGCACAACCTGCTCCGCAGCAACAAGCAGCAGCAGTCACCACGCATGAAGTATCTGCAGATTTGCCAAATGCTCAAAATGCAACAGCGGCTTCAGACTTGCCACAAGCAAATGTGACTGCATCACAAACCACAGAAAAGTCATCTGTGAATCAGCAACTGATTTCTGTTAAAACGGATCTTTATCATCTTTGGATTAACCCAAAAGGTGGAGATATTGTCCGTGTTGAACTACTAAGCCATGATGAAAGCAAAGACAGCGAAAAGCCGTTTGTTATGCTTGAAAGTGATGCGAAACGTACTTATGTCGCTCAATCCGGTTTAATTGGTTTGAATGGTCCTGACAGTAGCCGTAGTGGTCGTCCGACTTATGATGTTGAAAAAACAACATATACTTTGGCTGATGCAAAAAGCATAACGACGCAGGATGGAAAAAAACAACAGGTCTTAACAGTACCTTTGGTTTTCAAAACACCTGAAGGCGTAGAGATCATCAAATCATTTACCTTCACGCAAGGTGATTATCCGATTACAGTCAAGCACCAAGTCATCAACCGTAGCCAGCAAAACTGGCAAGGTCAAATGTTTGGTCAGCTGAAACGTGATAATTCTGATGATCCAGGGAAGTCTTCTCAAGGTATTTTCACACTAGGTACCTATCTAGGTGGAGCATGGGGTACACCTGAGGAGCCATATAATAAGTTGAAATTTGCTAATTTCTCAGATGAAAAACTGAGTTTAGAAGCAAAAACAGCATGGGTTGCAATGGTTCAGCACTACTTTGTGAGTGCTTGGGTACCAGGTAATTTAAAACTGACACAAGCAGATGGTCAGCCTTATGTTGCCAAGTTAGAATCTCGTCAATCTACCGATAATATGAATATTATTGGCTTCACTTCACCAGTGATCAATGTACCCGCTGGTACTTCAATGGAAGTGGATGCTAAACTTTATTCAGGTCCAAAAATTCAATCAGAACTCAAAGATTTAGCACCTGGTTTGAACCAAACTGTAGATTACGGTTGGTTATGGCCAATTGCTAAATTATTGTTCTTAGGCTTACAGTTTTTCCATAACCTCGTAGGTAACTGGGGGTGGTCAATTATTCTATTGACGATCCTTGTGAAAGCGATTTTATGGCCACTTTCTTCGAAAAGTTATCGCTCTATGGCGAAAATGCGTGTGATTGCACCTGAAATGCAACGCATGAAAGAAGAGTTTGGCGATGACCGTATGCGTTTCTCTCAAGAAATGATGGCATTGTATAAGCGTGAGCAAGTTAATCCGTTATCAGGTTGTTTACCATTACTATTACAAATGCCAATTTTCTTGGCTTTGTACTGGGTATTGATGGAATCTGTAGAGCTACGTCACGCACCTTGGTTAGGTTGGATTCAGGATTTATCTGCGATGGATCCATGGTTTATTCTGCCGTTGATCATGGGTGTCACCATGTATGTTCAGCAGATGCTTAACCCACAACCAACTGATCCAATGCAAGCAAAAGTATTCCGTATCATGCCGATCATGTTCACGGTATTTATGTTGTTCTTCCCAGCAGGTCTCGTGCTTTACTGGATTGTGAACAACAGTATTACTATTTTGCAGCAATCGTTCATCAATAAAAGCGTTGAGAAAGATCGTCTGAACAAGTCAGAGTCAGCGTCTTAATCTCGAACTTTTACTGAATAAATCCGCTTAAGATGGTAATCTTAAGCGGATTTTTCTTTGGCTGTTTTTTGGATTTTTTAGATGAACACTATGCAACATCAAACCACTATTGCGGCGATAGCTACTCCCTTAGGTCGTGGCGGTGTTGGCGTGATTCGTTTGTCAGGACCAAAAGCGTATGCGATCGCTGAACAACTTACAGCGAAAGGTTTACCAGCAGCTCGTATGGCTGGATTTCGTCAGTTCTATGATGCTGATGGTACGGTCATGGACGAAGGAATTCTCTTATGTTTTCCAAATCCACATTCCTTTACAGGTGAAGATGTGGTGGAAATACAGGGACATGGTGGTCCTGTCATTCAAAATGCATTACTTGCCCGATTACTTGACTTAGGTGCTGTAGCAGCCAAAGCAGGTGAATTTTCAATGCGTGCCTTTGAAAATGGCAAAATGGATTTAGTACAAGCTGAAGCGATTGCAGATTTAATTGATGCAAGCTCTCAAGCGGCCGCACGTTCAGCAGTTCGTTCATTACAAGGTGCGTTTTCCACCAAAATCAACACAGTATTAGAAAAATTAATTCATTTACGCTTGCATGTCGAAGCTGCAATTGATTTTCCAGAAGAAGAAATTGATTTCCTTGCGGATGGGAAGATTCTAGCATTGCTGGATGATGTACAAAATTCAGTTAAGGCAGTACAACAATCTGCGCGTCAAGGTCAGTTGTTACGCGAAGGATTACAGGTTGTGATCGCAGGTAAACCAAATGCTGGTAAATCGAGCCTCTTGAATGCGCTCGCAGGACATGAGCGTGCGATCGTTACCGATATTGCTGGTACGACACGTGATGTGTTGCATGAAAAAATTAGTTTAAATGGGTTACCGATCACATTGACGGATACAGCAGGTTTGCGTGAAACAGGAGATATTGTTGAACGTGAAGGGATCCGCCGAGCAATCAAAGAAATTGAACAAGCTGATCTATTGTTACTGGTTTATGATTTAAACCAAAACGATGATCCATTGTTGTTGGCTCAAGAATATTTTGCTGAACATTTAGAGCCGAAACGTTTACTTTTAATTGGAAACAAATGTGATTTGACAGGACAAGCGGCCGAATTAAGCGATTATCAGGGCTTCCGTCATATTCGTGTTTCAGCAAAACAAGATATGGGTGTTCAGGCATTGATAGATGCGATTACAGCGCATGCTGGCTTCCAACCAGAAGAAGATACCTTTATTGCGAGAACTCGTCATTTAGACGCAATGAAGCGTACTCAGCGCTATTTAGCAGAGGCGCGTGAGCAACTCGTTGTGTTTAATGCAGGAGAATTGGTTGCTGAATCATTAAGACTTGCTCAAAATGCCTTGGGCGAGATCACAGGTGATTTTAGTGCTGATGATTTGTTGGGTAAGATTTTCGGTTCATTTTGTATTGGTAAATAATAAAAAAGCCTAGTTACTTTACAGGTAACTAGGCTTTATTCTTGTGTCAAAATTATTAAGCTTCTTCTTGTTCCTCAACTTCCTCTTCTTTGACCATGTTCAGTGAAGTGGTTGAAACCGGCATCCCATCTTGGCGTGAACTTTTTAATTTAATTTGCAAGCGTAACTCATTGACAGAGTCGGCGTTACGCAATGCTTCATCGTAACTAATTGCACCTTCGTTATATAGATCAAACAAAGCCTGATCAAAGGTCTGCATACCTAACTCGCGAGATTTGGTCATGATCTCTTTGAGCACATGGAATTGCCCTTTCAAAATATTGTCTGCGATTAATGGCGTATTGAGGAGGATTTCAATGGCAGCTCGACGACCTTGACCATCTTGAGTTCGCACGAGACGTTGAGAAATAATCGCTTTCATATTGGATGAGAGATCCATCAACAGTTGATTGCGACGTTCCTCTGGGAAAAAGTTAATAATACGATCCAGTGCCTGATTGGCATTGTTGGCGTGCAGTGTTCCCAAACATAAATGCCCTGTTTCAGCAAAAGCAATCGCATGTTCCATCGTTTCAGTATCACGTATTTCACCAATTAAAATCACATCTGGTGCTTGGCGTAGCGTATTTTTCAACGCGTGATGCCATGTATGACAATCAACTCCAACCTCACGGTGCGTGATCATGGATTTTTTGTGTTTATGGACGTATTCAACAGGATCTTCAACGGTAATGATATGTCCAGCAGAGTTCTCATTTCGATGATCAATCATGGCTGCTAAAGAGGTTGATTTTCCTGATCCTGTTCCGCCAACCACCAGTACCAAACCTCGTTTTTCCATAATCACATTTTTTAGTGATTCTGGGAGTTTTAGTTTTTGAAAGGTTGGAATTTCAGACGTAATGGTTCGAATCACCATGCCTATTTGTAATTGTTGTTTGAAAACATTGACCCGAAACCTTGAAACATTCGGGACATTAATGGCAAAGTTACATTCCCAATCATTTTCGAAGTCTAGACGTTGTTTGTCATTCATTAAACTATAAGCAAACAACTTGGTTTTTTCTGCAGTAAGCGCTTGTTGTCCTAAAGGGCGCATCAAACCCTGTAACTTAATGCTAGGTGGGAAATCTGCGGTAATAAATAAATCAGATCCCCCATACTCAACTACTTTAGTGAGCATATGAAACATAAAGGTTTTGGCTTCTTCTAATAATTCAGTGGTATACATGGGTCAACCTAACGTAAAAACGAGACTAATGAGTGTTGTTTGTTGGAAAATGGTTCATCAAAAGAAAACATCTCCTTGTTTCTTTTAAATGAAGGACAACACGGTTTTTTGAATCATCAGATTATTTCAAAAAGCGACTAAACGTTCTACTTTTAATGTATTTTTTGTTTTTATATCAATGTGCTGTGATAATTTTTGTCGCTTTTTTACTTCGCGTGTTTGTAAAAGTGTGATCCATTTCAAATCGAATTTAGCGCTATGATGTTCCACGTGAAACATTGCTGTATTTAGTTCAAGTTTGGTTGTATCTCGGTAAGCTCAGCTACCCCTTAAACATGATATGCGTACAATACGGAAAACCTTTTATTCGAGTTGCACTATGCTAAAAAAAATTGGAATGCTGGCTGTGTTGGGAGGAGTGTCTACTCTAGCAATGGCGAATGTTGAGACATTGAAAAGCAATTTAAGCAAACAGTATCCAAATATGGAGATCACAAATATCCAAAAAACAGAAATGTCAGGCTTGTATAGTGCCAATCTTGATAATCAAATTATTTACTTGGATGAAAATGCACAACATATGTTCATAGGATCTATGATTCGCCTACAAGATCAGAAAAATCTGACCAAGGATTTAGTGCTCAAACAAAACTCTATTGATTGGAAACAACTTCCTTTTCAGGATGCAATTAAAACGGTAAAAGGTAGTGGTAAACGTCAGTTGGCTATTTTTTCAGATCCGAATTGCCCGTACTGCAAACAGCTAGAAGCAGAACTTGATAAACTCAATGATGTGACCATCTATACATTTATTTATCCATTAAAAGCACAATCACTCACTGTATCTAAGCAGGTCTGGTGTGAGCAAAATCAAAGTGTAGCGTGGAAAAACTTGTTGCAAAAAAATGTTCAGCCGAAAGCAAAAACATGTGAAAACCCAATTGAGAGAAACCTGAGCTTAGGACGTAAATTGGGTGTGAATGGTACACCAACGTTAATCTTTTCAAATGGTTTAAAAATGGTGGGTGGGCGAAGTGCCGCTGATATTCAAATGATTTGGAAAGAACTAGGTTTATGACATCAGATGCTCCCAATTCAAGTTAATGATTTGGGAGCTATCAGATTGATTAGGTCTTTTTCATAATTAAATTATAAATAAACAGAATAATCACTGCCCCTATCACAGAAGCAATAAATCCTGCTGCTGAATTATCGCCATAAAGACCCAACAGTCGGCCACCATAAGTCGCGAGTAAAGAACCTGCGATACCAAGCGCAGTCGTCACTATAAAGCCTGCTTTATCATTTCCTGGATGCAAAGCGCGAGCAATCAAACCCGCAAAGAAACCAACGACGATTGCTACAATAAGAGACCACATTGTATTTTCTCCTTGTTTTAACATTAGTATTTTGTCTTATCCTGCTAGATTTCACCTTGAAATGTCTGTAGTCAATTGCCCACTTGTGTCGTATTTTTGTGCAAAATTGAACAGTGTTTGATGAAAGCTCAAGTATAAAAAAGGTACGCAAGCGTACCTTATCAATATTTAATCTGCTTTTAGTTATGACAGCATCGTTATTAAAAAATGCTAAGAACCTATGCCAATTAAAGACCAATTTCTCCAATGAATGGGAGATGACGGTACTTCTGATCGTAATCTAGGCCGTAGCCGACAATAAAACGATCTTCGACTTCAAAGCCTAAGAATTTCACTTCTAAATCAATTTCACGGCGTGATGGTTTGCTCACCAGAGTACATAGTTCGATTGAATTTGGATTACGTGTTTTGAGCATTTCAACAACTTTGCTCAAGGTATTCCCAGAGTCAATAATATCTTCGACAACGAGGACATCTTTGCCGTTAATCTCACCATCGAGATCTTTTAATATTTTGACATCACGCGTGGAAACCGTACCACCGCCATAACTTGAAACCGTCATAAAGTCGAGTTCATGTGGCTTTTCAATTGCACGGCATAAATCTGCCATGAAAATGACTGAACCACGCAATAAGCCAATCAATACCAGTTCTTTATCACTTTGAGCATAGTGTGCGTTGATTTTGTCACCAAGTTGTTTCACTTTGGCTTGGATCTCTTCACTGGAAATCATTACGCGCATTGCAACAGTCATCGATAGATTCCTAAAACTTTAAAAATGGGAAAATAAAAAAGGTGTTGACCTGCAACACCTCGAAATCTTGAGTTAATACGAGAATTTTAAAACAAAATGAATTTTCATGCATCTTTTGATGCTGATGAAAATGTATCATTTTGAGAGGAATGACTGTCTCGTCGAAGTAAGACAGCACATCCGATCGCCAATAAGAGAAGTCCTAAGCTTTTTGAATTAAATGCTTTGGTTTTGCTGATAGGCTTTTTGTCCATAAATATAAGTCGCCTCAATATTGCGGTCATCGCCCATGGTAAATAGTGCAAACAAACTGTCTTCGATGGATTTAGCACGTGATTGACGCAATTGTTGTAATGCCGTTGCTTTAAGATCAAGTACTACAAAATCCGCTTCTTTACCTACAGTAAAGTTACCCAGCTTATCATCTAAATCTAGCGCTTTTGCGCCACCTAAAGTGGCATGGTACAACGATTCATATGCGGATAATTTATCGCCTTGTAGTTGTTGTACCTTGTAGGCTTCATTGACTGTTTGCAATAGGCTAAACGAAGTTCCTGCACCAATATCTGTACCGAGTCCAACTTTGACTTGCTGATCCCATGTTTTCTTTAAGGGAAATAAGCCACTGCCTAAGAACAAGTTTGATGTTGGACAAAAAGCAATTGCTGAGTTTGTATCATGCATACATTTCCACTCAGTATCCTCTAAATGTACACAGTGTGCGAAAACGGAGCGTTGACCTGTTAAACCATAGTGGTGATAAACATCAAGATAACCATTTTGATGAGGAAATAAATCTTTCACCCATGCAATTTCATCTTTATTTTCACTTAAATGTGTGTGCACATACACATCAGGGAACTCTGCTTTAAGTTGCCCTGCTCGTTCAAGTTGTTCTGGTGTCGAGGTTGGTGCAAAACGTGGGGTAATCGCATAAAGTGCGCGACCTTGACCATGCCACTTCTGTATTAATGCTTTAGAATCAACATAAGCGCTTTCTGCGCTATCACATAGCGCTTCAGGTGCATGACGATCCATCATTACTTTGCCTGCGATTAAACGCATTTGGTGCTGTTCTGCGGCTTCAAATAAGGCATCAACAGACTCTGGATGTACGGTACAAAAAACTAAAGCTGTGGTCGTACCATTTTTGAGTAGTTCATTAACAAAAAATTTGGCAATTTCTTGTGCATAGGCTTTGTCTTTAAACTGGATTTCTGTTGGAAATGTATAGGTATTTAACCAACTTAATAATTGTTCGCCATAAGCACCCACCATTTCAGTCTGTGGGAAGTGAATGTGCGTATCAATCATTCCAGGGATGATCAGTTGTTCTGGGTAATGTTGAATCTCAACATCTGTAGGAAGATGATCTTGAGCAGCTTCCCAAGGGCCAAACCAGCGAATTTTGCCCTGTTCAGTGATCAGAACACCATCCTCAATATAACGAACCTGCTCTGCGATCTCTGTCGCGTGTGAAACTATGTTTTGAATATCTAAGAAGCGACCACGAACAACCGTGATGGGAGTAGCCAAAGTCATAACAACCTACAATTTTACTTTTTTCGGTTGATTGTACCTGATTTTGATCATTTTACTGGATTGTTCTCATATTTTGACGCAGTAAAATGGATTGAAGTGAACTAATCATCTGAATCAATTCACTTTACTTTTAAGCTCAAATGAGTAAATTGTCAGCAATAATTATACTTTTTGGAAAAATAAGCATGTATTTTTGGAATACCAAAGCACTTGCACATGAACTTGCCGAAGATACTTTGAGCAAACAGCATTATAAAAATTATTATTTAGCTGCGGCTTTGGTCGTGAGTGTGGTGTATTACTATGGGATGTATTCACCTTATTATGATGTACGTGTGATTAGCCTAGAAGCTATTTTAACTTTATTGATTATGCTGATTGGTATTCAACGAACCTATCAAGCCAATGGTGCTGATGAGGGAATCAATTTTTTGAATCGGATCACCGCCCTCTCCTTTCCGATCTTGATTCAAACCACGGTTGCTGGTGTGGTTTTTGGAGTTGTTCTTTTGCTGATCTATCAATATTTTGGATTGGCTCAAACTGCATTTGCAATATGGTATGAATGGTGTGTGTCAGCCTTTACAATTTTTCTGCAAATTTTATTTTTTACACGTTTAGTGTCTTATATGAAACGTGTGGCAGCACATACGATTTAAACTTGATACGGTCAGGATGTATGTCATTAAACCCTGACCGATTGATGATTGTTATCTAGATTTACTCTATAAAATAATGCGCTGCGAAATGTGCATCATTGCCAATAATGTCATAACAGTCTTCACGAATAGACATGCCTGCACATTGATGTCCGACCATCCATAACCCCAGTGTCGGTAACTGACCAGAAAATAATGGCGTGTCGACCCACTTCTGAATCACATAACCATATTTGTCATAATCATCAAAATAAAAACTACCTGAAGCAGCGCCCTGATCCTGACCATCTTGCAAGACACGGATATTTGCCCCTTCTCTCGCCAAGATTGGTTTTTTTACCCATTTTCCACTGAAGTTTTGTTCAGGGTCATAGGCATAGGTTTCAACCAACAGTGGGTGATTTGGATACCGCTTCCATAGCTCAACTAAAATCGCTTTATTGGAGAGCAACATTTTCCAACACGGTTCGATCCAGTTCGTTTCTGGCTGAAGATACTGGGCAAATGATTCTTCCCAAATCCATTCCCACGGATATAACTTAAATAGATTTTGAATCGGTCGATTGTTTAGATCTACAAAACTCTGACCATTCCAACCAATATTTTCCATTGACAGTTCAGAGACCTGTAAATGAGCTTGAAAGGCAGTATCCATTAAGTATTCTAAATTGCCCCAATCTTCTCGCCCTGCTTCCTGACAAGCTGCAAAGTGGAGATGGCTTCCCCGAGGTAAAATAGTTTTCCAACGCTTAATCAGGTCTTCGTGAATGCTGTTGAATTGATCTCGATTTGCAATGCCTGAAACTTGTTCGATCCATAGCCATTGCGCTACAGAGGCTTCCAATAAACCCGTGGGTGTATCAGCATTGTATTCCAGCATTTTGATCTGCAGTCCATCATAGGCGAAATCAAAACGTCCATAGAGCATTGGACTATTCCGTCGCCATGAATGCTCAATATGTGGAATAGCAGCCTGTGGAATCTGGAAATAATTGGGATAATCACCACGTTGAATTAAATCCCCTACTACAGCTAAACACATTTGATGAAGTTCGTTTGCTGCATCTTCCAACTGTTCGATTTGTTTTAGCGTGAACTCGTAGGCGACACCTTCCGACCAATAAATAGAACCGTCCAATGAAGGTAGATTAAAATAATCGAACCCAATCTTTTGGTGTTCAAGCTGCCAATCGGTACGTGGGGAAAATAATTTTCTTTTCATATTGTTGTTCTAATTTAACCACCGAAAGACATGCCACCACGTCCAAATCCGCCACGGATTGGAGAAGATAATGAAGAACTTTTCAGCGTAGTTGAAACAGTGGGTTGTCCCATACTAAGATTGCTTCTAGGTCGTAAAGTATGACCTCTAAACGAGACCTCACGATTATTTTGGTAGTATTGTGGTCCTAGATAACGGTTTGATCCATAACTACCTGCGTAATAACCACTACTCGCGTTGTTATTCTCTTCTTCACAAGTGTCAGTATTCCAGTCAGCTGCGCAGTCATATTGGTTGTTGTAAACATCTTGAACCAATGGACCATCATTATGGCTACATGCAGTTAATAATAGCGGGACGACAACGAGATTGATTTTTTTAGAACGCATAATCTGCCACTCATTTAATTCAGTTGTAAGCGCCTTCATGGCGAAGCAACTTTGTTTATTATGTTTCTAATCAGAAAGATAAAATCGTAAAGCCGACATATCATATTGATCTGTTTTTTTAATGTACAGTCTAATTTTAGGTTTTTAAATCTCAAGACATCTGAAGCTCAGATGTCTTGGGTAATTCGTTTATGATTGTAGCTGTTTTTTGTTATGACGCAGAGAAAGGTAAGCTGTAATGCTTAAGACGAGCACGATAAAGCCTAATGAAATCCAAATCGGCATGTGAAACACGTCGAGCATCAGCATTTTTGCACCAATAAACAGTAAGATAATCCCTAAACCGTATGGTAAGTAATGCAATTTAGTTGCCGCACCAGCCAACAAGAAGAACATTGCGCGTAAGCCTAAAATCGCCATTAGGTTTGCAGTCAATACGATAAATGGATCACTTGTTACCGCAAAAATCGCTGGAATTGAGTCGACCGCAAAGATAACGTCGGAACCTTCAACCAAAATCAGAACTAAAAATAATGGTGTCGCCCACAACAAACCATCACGGCGAACAAAGAATTTTTCACCTTCAAGTTGTGGCGTGATACGCATATGTTTGCGTAACCATTTTAAGGTTTTGATATCTTCGATATTGGTTTCTTCGTCTTGTCCTTTTAGGAATTTGAAACCTGTATAGACCAAGAATGCACCGAAGATGTAAAGAACCCATGAAAACTCTTGAACGAACCATGCACCAATAAAAATAAAGATGGTTCTTAATACGATGGCACCTAATACGCCGTAGAGTAGGATTTTACGTTGCAGTGCAGAAGGAATCGCAAATGCAGAGAAAATCATTAACCAAACAAAAACGTTGTCAATCGCTAAAGATTTTTCTAACAAATAACCTGCAAAGTATTCCATGGTTTTTTGGTTGGCTATACCTACCCCAACAGTTTGTTGTAAATAGAACCACAAACCACCACCAAACATTACCGCAACTGAAACCCAAGCAATACTCCAATAAGCCGCTTGCTTAATTGGAACATCCTGATTTTGCTTTTGTTTAAAGCCCAAAAAATCGATCAGTAGCATCACGATGACGATGCCAAAGAAGATGGCATATAGCCATATATTACCGATAGTGTCCATCACAACTCCCTATCTGGCAAATGGGCATAAAAAAACCTTGACCAGTTGCCAGATGAATAAAAAACATCTGTTTCAACATGATCAAGGTCTTGCCTACATCACAATGTACTGTGATGCTCAGAGTCCGACTTTTTGCAAAGTGTAATGACGAAACTCTGACACCGAAGGCATGATATGCACTTGGGCTTGGAGGAGGCTACTCCCCTTGTCAAACTAATTCTGTATGGACGGTAACATCCAAATATGTATATAGGATTACATAATTTGTGTGTTTGTGCAATTTTTGAATGAATAAATTTTCAACAATATTTTATCATGCTCGTTGTTGCCCTTTCATTCTGAAGGATTTTCTTTGCAATGATGAACAAAATACAGCGTAGAGAAAAAACATATGAGTGCTGAAAAACTTCACCACACAACATTAAAGGCATTTGCACCACGGGATCCCCAAGAATCACATCGTGCCGCTACCCCTTTGGAGTTGTTATTTGATTTGGTTTTTGTTGTTGCGATTGCAACTGCAGGTCAACAACTGCATCACGCTATGATCGAAGGTCATTTGTGGCATGCTTTACCGACCTACTTTATGGTGTTTTTTTGCACTTTGGTGGGCATGGATGAACTTTTCTTGGTTTGCTTCAGCCTATGACAATGACGATACGCTGTATCGTTGTTTGACCTTTGTGCAAATGGCTGGTTCTTTAGTCATGGCGGCAGGTATTCCTGCGGTATTTCAGCAGCATAATTTTGACATGATCATTATCGGTTATGTGATTATGCGTTTGGCTTTGGTGACTCAGTGGATTCGTGTCGCTAAACATGATCCTTTGCGAAAAGTAACCGCCTATCGATATGCCATCGGCATTGTAATAGTTTAATTAGGTTGGTTGATTACTAATTTTAGTTCGATTCATCTTAGTCAGTTGCTCTTTCTAGTCTTGGTAATATGTGAATTAGCAGTACCATTCTATGCCGAAAACATGCGATCACACCTTGGCACCCACATCATATTGTGGAGCGTTATGGCTTGTTGACGATTATCGTATTAGATGAGTCGATTATTGGATGTTTTGCTGCTACTCAAGATGCATTTTCGAATCAGGTATTGAATCTTGAAGAGATTTTTCTGATTGTAGATGGGCTATTGATGATGTTTGCGATGTGGTGAGTTTATTTTGATCGCAGTCATCACCACCATCAACGCCGTGGTGTACAACCATTTTTATGGGGTTATGGGCACTTTCTCATTTTTATTAGTATTGCTGTGTTAGGGGCTGCATTAGCCGCTGCGGTCGATGTTTCAACGAAACATGCCGAAATTTCAGCTCAAATGATGGGTTTGATTATTGCCGCAAGTTTAGTTGTTTATAGCACCTGCGTATGGCTATTTTATGAAGCGTTTTATTTAAAGGGATGGAGACGTTAGATTTATCCAATCACGGTTTTTATTCTATTGTGTATGCCATTTATCTTTAATCAGATTGGACACATTGTGTTTGTGATGGCGATTGTCTACATCCTTCGTCTTATGTTGTCTAAAGCTTTTTGATGAATTGTGATGATGAGCAAAGCATCACAACGCATTAAGCTTCCTTTCCATTTGAACTACCACCAAGTTTGGCGTTTTAATACGCTAACTTTGTAGGCTCAAAAAATTTTCAAAATTTCATTTCGAAGAAACTGATGGCGAGGATTCTTTCTGACGTGTTCGTGCCAATACATCCCCATTTTAATTTTAGGCAGCTCGATGGGTAACTGATGTATTTTTAAATCTTGCGCATAATGCAGATGTTTTAAAATACTGTGAGGAATGGTGAGAATCGCCTTGGGATACTGAGCCAAGACTTGTAAAGCAGTGGAATAGTGCTGACAGCGCATAAAAATTTGTCGAGAAAGTTGCTGTCGATTGAGATAAATATCTTCAAGCAATAATCCTGTTCGCCGAGAGGACACACCGATATGTGGTGAGGATAAATAGAGCGATAAATCCATCTCTGTTTGAAGTGTACACGCCACAAAATGATCTTCAATCAAGTTTTCAAACTGTAAATTTTCTTGATAGGGTTGTACTAGATCAATCACAAAATCAATTTGTTGTGCTGAAAGATCAGCCAGCATATTTTTTCGATCAAGTTTGGAACTCAAAAACTGAATATCGAGATTGAGTTGACTAAAATGATGCACTAATTGAGGAAAAATAATCGGTTCAATTTCATCATGAATTGCGATTTTCAAGCTTTGTAGCATGCTAGGATCAAAGTCGTGTTGTGGAATCGCAATATTTTGAATCGTTGATAACGCCGTTTGAATCGGTTGATAAATTTGTTCGGCAAAAGGTGTGGGAAGCATTTTTTGTCCACTACGCACAAATAATTCATCTTTAAGTTGCAGACGCAAACGTTGTAAAGCATGACTGACCGCAGATTGACTAATACAAAGAAGTTGAGCGGCCTTAGAAATGCTTTTTTGCTCAAAAATCGCAATAAAAAGTGGATACAGATTGATATCAATACGAAGGAAGTTACCCACTTCCAATGGATTTGTATTATGAATCTGATTCATAGTTTTGCATAAAATAAAATCATTTCATTCATAATAAGTTTTCGCTTAAGGTGAAGTAAAGCAGCGAATTCAGTTTCGCCACATATTTACCTTGAGGGAAATGATGATGTTTGCATTATCTGAACGTGCACAGGATTTTATTGCTCGCACACAGGCGTTTATCCAACAAGAAATAGAACCGATTGAAAAAGCATTTTGGGATGAAGTGCATCAACTTAATGTCGATGGTGACTGGACCAAATGGCAGTGGCCAGCTCAACTCGAACAACTCAAAACCAAAGCCAAAGCAGCAGGCTTATGGAATATGTTCTTGCCTGATGCTGAACTAGGTGCAGGTTTATCGGTACAGGAATATGCACATATTGCTGAATTGACGGGGAGTAGTTTACTGGCTCCGACAGTATTCAACTGTAATGCACCTGATAGTGGCAATATGGAGCTGCTATGGCGTTATGGCAGTCAGGAACAAAAACAACAATGGCTGCAACCACTACTAAATGGTGATATTCGCTCTGTATTCTGCATGACTGAACCTGCGGTCGCGTCGAGCGATGCGACTAATATGCAAGCCACGGCAGTGATTGATGGTGATGAAATTGTTCTGAATGGGCGTAAATGGTGGTCATCTGGCTTGGGTGATCCGAATGCAAAAATCATTATTTTTATGGCTTATACGCCAGACCCCAACAAAGATCGTCATCATCAACACTCAATGGTATTGGTACCGATCGACACGCAAGGTGTAACGATTGAACGGATGTTGCCTGTGTTTGGTGATTACGATGCACCGCATGGACATGGACAGGTCAGTTTTGACAATGTGCGTGTACCTGTGAGCAACTTTATTGGTGGTGCGGGTCAAGGATTTGAAATTGCTCAAGGGCGCTTAGGGCCTGGTCGTATTCATCACTGTATGCGTTGTATCGGTGCAGCGGAAAAAGCGTTAGAACTCATGATTGATCGTGGCATGTCACGCAAGGCATTTGGTAAAGAAATTCTTAAACTTGGCGGCAATTTAGAACGTGTCGCGGAAGCCCGTGTGCAGATCGATCAAGCTCGCTTATTAACGCTGTATGCTGCTTATAAGATGGATACCTTAGGCAATATGGCAGCACTCACTGAAATTTCTGCAATCAAAGTCGTTGCACCGACTGTATTGCAAAACGTCGTTGATATGGCGATCCAAATTCACGGTGGTGAAGGTGTGTCACGCGATACTCCGCTGACAGCATTTTTCAATCAAGCACGCAGTTTACGTTTAGCTGATGGACCTGATGAAGTGCATAAGGGCATGATTGCTAAATTAGAATTGAAAAAACGTGGCTATGGTCGTTAATAAGGATAAAAAAATGACAATGATTGATATCGGCGGTCAGGTTCGTCACGGTGAAGAATTGGATATTTCCGCTGTTGAAAAGTGGTTAAAGGATCAAGGTGTTCAACTGCAAGGTCAAGCACAAGTCACTCAATACTCAGGTGGCGCTTCGAATTGGACCTATCGTTTGCAATACGACAATCAAGATTTAATCCTACGACGTCCACCGAAAGGTACTAAAGCCAAATCAGCGCATGATATGGCGCGTGAATACAATGTGCAGAAGCATCTTGCACCATTCTACCCAGTCCTACCTGAAATGGTTGCATTGTGTCAGGACGAGAACATAATCGGCTGTGACTTCTATGTCATGAAGCGGATTGAAGGCATCATTCCGCGAGCTAATTTACCCAAAGAATTACAATTGGATCAGTCACAAGTTCAACAGTTGTGTCTGAATGTTTTGGATAAATTAATTGAATTGCATCAAGTGCCATATCAAGGTACAGAACTGGAAAAACTGGGCAAAGGCGAAGGCTATTGCCGCCGTCAAGTTGAAGGTTGGGATGCACGTTATAGTAAAGCGCTTACCCCAAATGTACCTGATTTTAGCTTTGTGCGGGAATGGCTACAGCAACATATTCCAGCGGATTCTAAAACTTGTGTCATTCATAATGATTGGCGTTTTGATAATGTCATTTTAGATCCACAACAACCAACTAGAGTGATCGGAGTGTTGGACTGGGAAATGGCGACTATTGGCGATCCGCTGATGGATTTAGGCAGTGCTCTCGCCTACTGGATTCAAGAAGATGACGATGCTTTGATGAAGTCTAGTCGTCGTCAACCAACCAATTTACTAGGCATGCTGACACGTCAACAGGTGGTGGACTACTACTTGGAAAAAACTGGTTTGCAACCTACCAATTGGGCATTTTATGAGGTGTTTGGTTTGTTCCGTTTGGCGGTGATTGCGCAACAGATTTATTATCGTTATTACCATCAGCAAACTGATAATCCTGCCTTTAAGGATTTCTGGATCATGATTCATGCCTTACATATTCGGGCACTAAAATTAATTGCACTAAACAATGCTGAAGCACAGCAGTTAATTCCTGAATATGGGGCGAAATTACAGGATATTTTAAAACGATGACCACGATCTATTTGGTACGACATGGGCAGGCATCATTTGGTGCTGCGAGTTATGATCAGCTTTCAGCCAAAGGTGAACAACAGGCGCAGGTGGTGGGTGATTTTTTTAAACATACCTTGAAAGAACGTCCTTTAGTGCTTGCAGGATCAATGCAGCGGCATCAACAAACAGCACAATTAGCCTTGGCTCAAGGTTTTAATGATGCACCAATTCATACAGAGTCGGTTTGGAATGAATTTGATCATCAACAAGTATTTGCCAAATATGATGAACGTTTTAATCAACCTGAGTTATTGAAGCAGGATGTTGAGTTAATTGCCAATCCACGTGCTTATCTTGCCAAAATCTTTGATGGCGCGATTGAACGCTGGATAGGAGAGCAATATGACCATGAATATCATGAGACATGGTTAGGCTTTCAAACACGTGTAGAAGGTGCTTTACATGGTTTATGTCAGCACATTGATGCCACGCAACCACGTCAGGCTGTAGTGTTTAGTTCAGGTGGTGTGATTTCTGTGGCGGTTGGCAAGGTTCTAGGTTTGAATGCTAAACAGATTTTTGCGCTGAATTGGTCGATTGCCAATGCCAGTATCACCACATTGCGTTGGACAGATGGTCGTTTGCAATTACTCAGTTTCAATGAGCATCATTATTTGAAAGCGCGTGATGCTGAACTCTTAACATGGATATAAATAAGAATAGGTGAAGGAAATGACAAAGACGATTTTAATTACAGGTGCAAGTTCAGGTTTAGGCGCTGGGATGGCACGTGAATTTGCAGCCAAAGGATACAATTTGGCATTGTGCGCACGCCGTTTAGATCGTTTGGAATCCTTACAACAAGAATTGCAAAGCCAGTTTGCAATTCAGGTCAAAATCAAAAGTCTTGATGTGACTCATTACGATGATGTGTTTACGGTGTTCCATGCTTTTCAGCAGGAATTTGGGACAATTGACCGAATTATTGTCAATGCAGGTGTTGGTGATGGTCGTCGTATTGGTAAAGGGCATTTTGAAGTAAATCGTGCCACAGCGGAAACCAACTTTATTTCAGCATTGGCACAGTGCGAAGCAGCAGTTGAAATCTTCAGAGCGCAAAACAAAGGTCATTTGGTAGTGATCTCCTCAATGAGTGCAATGCGCGGTTTACCGAAGCATTTGTCGACCTATGCTGCGAGTAAAGCAGCAGTGGCACATTTAGCGGAAGGTATTCGTGCAGAGTTGTTGGATACGCCAATTAAAGTTTCAACCATTTTCCCTGGCTATATTCGTACTGAAATGAATGAGGGTGCGAAAAAACTACCGTTTGAAGTGGATGAAAAGACAGGTTGTAAGGCGTTGTTGAAAGCGATTGAGAAGGAACCTGTGAAAGCTTATGTTCCGCAGTGGCCGTGGTTGCCAATGGGCATAGCAATGAAGATTTTGCCGTTGAAAATTGTCAATAAATTGAGTTGATGGCAATTTAAAATGCGTGGACAAATATGTTTATTTGGCAGGGATTCCGTTTGTCACGATCTGAATTAACATAACTTTGAAGAAATGTGATACTCGGAAACGTCATCTGCAACCTGCGTGGTCTAAATAAAAGTCCGTTTCTGCGATATATGTTGATAAATGCAAGAAAAGGACAGGTTTTGCAGATGACAATGGTTTTGCCTACTTTTCCCGAAAGAAAAGTAGGGCGAGCCGCAGGCTGATCCAGAAATTAGATAAGAACTTGCAAGACTCCGTTAAGAGAATAGTTTTTTCAGAAAGTATTGACTTTAATTACGACAAAGCCTTAATTAACTTTTGGTGTAAACCACCAAAACCACCATTGGACATGATCACCACAGCATCGCCCTCACCTGCTTCATTCACTACACGGGCAATGATGTCATCCAAAGAGCGGCTGACTTCAGCCTTGTTTGAAGATGCTGAGATTACAGGTTGTAAATCCCAGTCTAAACCTTCTGGTTGATACCAAATTACCTCATCCGCTAAACGCGCAGAGTGCGCCAAACCATCTTTATGACTGCCCATACGCATAGTGTTAGAACGTGGTTCAATGATTGCCCAAAGTTTACGTTCACCAAGACGTTTACGTGCGCCGTCGAGTGTAGTTTCAATCGCAGTTGGGTGATGGGCAAAGTCATCATAGACTTCGATGCCACGCACAGTACCTAACAGCTCCATACGGCGCTTTACACCACCAAAGTTAGATAATGCTTCACAGGCTTGTTCAAGGCTGACACCGACATGCTGAGCAGCAGCAATCGTTGCCAAAGCATTGGCTACACTGTGCTGTCCTGTCATATTCCATTTTACTTCCCCGATTGCCTTGCCATTTTCAAGGACTTTAAAATGACTACCATCGGCACTGATCAGCTCCGCTGATAAAGCAGCTTGGTCATTAGGTTCAAGACTGGTGCGAACCACAGGCGTCCAACAACCTTGTGCTAATACTTCATCAATATTGGTTTCAGTAATTGGAGCAATAATACGACCTTCGCTTGGAATGGTGCGTACTAAATGATGAAACTGTTTTTGAATCGCAGCAAGATCATCAAAAATGTCAGCATGATCAAATTCGAGATTATTTAAAATTGCAGTTTTTGGATGATAATGGACGAACTTAGAACGCTTATCGAAGAAAGCAGAATCATATTCATCAGCTTCCACACAGAAATATTTGCCACCACCTAAACGTGCGCTTTCGCTAAAACCAAGCGGTACACCACCAATTAAGAAACCTGGATTTAAACCTGCTTGATCGAGTACCCACGCCAACATTGTAGTCGTCGTCGTTTTTCCATGTGTACCCGCGACACCTAGGACATGTTTACCTTGTAGCACATGATCAGCTAAGAATTGTGGGCCAGAAATATAAGGTAAACCTTCATTGAGCATATACTCGATGGCATCAATACCACGTTTCATGGCATTGCCGACGATTACAAGATCGGGATGTGGTTGCAAATGGCTACGATCATAACCTTGCATCAGTTCGATGCCTGCATTTTCGAGTTGAGTCGACATCGGTGGATAAACATTCGCATCTGAACCTGTGACTTTATGTCCTAAATCTCGTGCTAATAGAGCCAAAGACCCCATAAATGTGCCACAAATACCCAAAATATGCAGATGCATAACTCGCCTACTCCACTGCTTTGCATACAGCACGGAACACGTGTGTATGATTGTCGTTATCAATAAAATTCAATCGCAACGATAGCAAGGCTTGCAGTGAAAAGATAGTCAAAATTCGTTGTTGTTCTTCACTTAAAATTCAAGCGAGAAGTGTCAAAATTTCATCGCTGTAGTCGCAAAAAAATATAAACTATCTTCTTCACCATTTTTTAGAAATTTAACAACTTTATTCAGTGGAAAGATGAAATGTTCACCATCTGTTAGTACTGCAGCAAGTTCAATTGAGTGATCCAAATTATTAAAAAGTTCAGGATTTAATTCCTTAGCTGTTTCATAATCAACCCAATGCCAATTTGTATTTTTATCATTTTTTCTGATCGTTTCTCCTACATATGCACCTGTACGTAGAACAGTTTTAAATCTTTGATCATCAGAAATTTGATCTAAATTATTTTTCTTTAAATCTAACAAATATTTATCTATAAATTTCAAACTTTCTACAGAATAATCTAGTTTTTGAGGATCTAAGGCTTCAAAACGATATACAGGGTCATTTTTTTCACTATAGAACATGTTGGCTAAATCAGATAGGGCTTCATTTTGGTTATCTAAATCTAATTCTATCGCGTGGTTTGTGCTCATCGAAAACAGTAAAATAGTCAGTAGAAATAACTTTTTCATAATCCTTATGTTTCTCAAATCTTATTCAAAAACGGATTTTACTATAAAATTATTACAAAATTTTTAGAGTAAATACAATTGAGCCCGACGCTTTTAGCCCTGTGTTTATTGATTATTTCAAACTGTTTTATGACCTTGGCATGGTATGGACATCTCAAAATCTTACATGATGCTCCGCTTTGGCAAGCGATTCTATTTAGCTGGTGTATCGCTCTACTCGAATACAGTTTTATGATCCCCGCAACGAAATTATTAAATCAATATGGCTGGAGCTTGGGGGAAATGAAAATTACCCAAGAAGTCGTGACATTATTGGTCTTTGTTCCGTTCATGATTTTTTTATTTAAACAGCCATTTAAATTAGATTATGTCTGGGCAATGTTGTGTTTGCTTGGGTGCGTCTACTTTGTTTTTCGTAATCAGAGCTAGTTTTTCTATGCGATGCTTAAGCGTTTCTGTAGTTGGGGATGCCTGAAAAAAACGCTATAATATCCCCCAATTTATTCCTTTGTGCTTGGCGCAAGTCGAGACACTCTCCTCTTTTTATCTTGTTTTGGAAAAGCCAATGAATGCGGTCGCAACAGATAACCAACCTTTAGTCGGGATTATCATGGGTTCTCAATCGGATTGGGCAACACTTGAACATACCGCAAACATGCTCAAACAGTTGGGTGTGCCTTTTGAAGCTGAAGTGGTTTCTGCGCACCGCACACCAGATCGTTTATTTGAATATGCTGAAACAGCACGTGATCGTGGTATCCAAGTGATTATCGCGGGAGCTGGCGGTGCTGCACATTTACCAGGAATGTGCGCAGCAAAAACTGATTTGCCAGTGCTTGGCGTGCCAGTAAAATCTTCGATTTTAAATGGTGTTGATTCGTTGTTATCGATTGTGCAGATGCCTGCAGGTATCGCGGTAGGCACATTGGCAATTGGCCAAGCTGGTGCGACCAATGCAGCAATTATGGCAGCTCAAATTCTAGGTTTGACTCGTCCTGAAATCGCTAAAAATGTTGCAGATTTCCGTACTGCACAAACTGAAAAAGTATCGAGTAATAACATTCCTGGTCAAGTATAACGAGGTTGATCATGAATAAAACCATCGGTATTTTTGGTGGCGGACAGCTTGGACGTATGATGGCGCAAGCCGCTTTACCACTCAATATTCAATGTAGCTTTTTCGAAGCAGAAACAGATTGCCCTGCGGCGATTTTAGGTCCTGTATTTTCAAGTAAAGATCCACAAGCACTTCAAGCTTTCATCGCAAGTGCTGAAGTATTCAGCCTTGAGTTTGAAAATACACCTGTAGCTGATGTGGATGTTCTGACTCAGACCAAAACATTACATCCTCCTCGTCTTGCTTTAGCGACGGCTCAGAACCGTTTAGCTGAAAAAGGCTTGTTTGATGAGTTAGCTATTCCTGTTGCGCCGTATCGAGCAGTGGATAGCTTGGAAAGTTTAAAGCAAGCTGTTGCTGAATTAGGCTTACCGATCGTATTAAAAACCGTAACAGGTGGCTACGATGGTAAAGGTCAGTTCGTATTGCGTTCAGAAGATCAAATTGATACAGCTTGGGCAGAACTTGGGCCTGCAAAAAGTCTAATCGCTGAAAGTTTTGTGAAATTCAGTCGAGAAGTATCGATTATTGCAGTACGTGGACAAGATGGCGATGTCAAAACGTGGGCATTGGCAGAAAATCATCATCACAATGGTATCTTGTCACACTCGATTGTTCCTGCGCCAAACAGTACAGATTTACAGCCTGTTGCACAAGATTACATTACCCGTTTATTGAACCATTTGAATTATGTGGGTGTGCTTACGCTTGAGTTATTCGTAACTGAGCAAGGGCTTTATGCCAATGAAATGGCATGTCGTGTACACAACTCAGGACATTGGTCGATTGAAGGTGCGATTTGTTCGCAATTTGAGAATCATATTCGTGCAGTTGCAGGCTTACCACTTGGTGCAACAGATGTTGTTCGTCCAACTGTGATGGTAAATATCATCGGGCAACATCCTAAATCTGAGGACGTTTTAGCGCTGAAAGGTGCTCATTTACATCTTTATAATAAGTCTGAGCGTGCTGGTCGTAAGTTAGGACATATCACTTTGATGCCGAATAATTCTGATGAATTAACAGATTTATGCCGTCAATTGGCTCAAATTTTACCTGTGCCTTTAGCTTTGACGACTGACATGAATATCTAAGTTATCCACAACGCAACGAAAAGCGATCTTCGGATCGCTTTTTTATTGGCTTAATATTTTTGAATTTAAAAATGTATAAGGAGTTTGGTTGTGGATAACTTTTGATGGTGTTTTGAATTTAAATATGATGTCCTTAATTTGAATTTAAAACTGAGTTTTGGTTATTAGGATGTTTTTAAATTCAAAAGTATTGGGTGAGATTTAAATTTAAACTTGATGATTTAAGTTGTTTTGAATTTAAATTTTAGTGGTGTGTATCAATGACTATATACTGATTTTAAAGAGATAATTGGCTTAATTCATCTCCTTGATTGTTTTAGGATGATTGCTAAAGAAATAAATTTAAATTGAGTGGTTTTTTTGAATTTAAAACAAGTTGTATCACTAGGATTGTGTTTTGAATTCAAAAAAGATGTGCTGATTTGAATTTAAAAAGATAGGTCGAAGTTTTAAATTTAAAAATCGCAAGTTTTATGAATTTAAAATATTCATTTAAATTTAAAAGACAAGAAATGAATTCAAAGTTACGATTCCAAACGATACATGTTGTTGCTGCATGCTATCTTGAATACGAAATTTAAATTTAAAAATTCTGGTTAAGACATGAAACATTCTTTGCGTTTTTTTCTAGGCACTGCCTTATTCACTTTATTCAATCAAGCTCATGCGGAACTAGTGATTAATGGTGCTACCATTTCAGCTACCACTGTAACGCCAACTAGCAACGTTTATTCTCCAAGTTCAAATTTTCAGGGATGTTTGGCAAATTTACGTTCTCAAGCCATCGCATCTGGTGTTTCTGCTTCGACCTATGATCGTTATACGCAAAATCTAACGCCAGATTATTCAGTGATTGATAAATTAAATTATCAACCTGAATTTTCGACACCGATTTGGGATTATTTATCTGGTTTGGTTGATAACGAGCGTGTGCAAGCAGGTCAACAGAAACTTACACAGCATCAAGACGTACTACGCCGAGTAGAACAAGCCTATGGTGTTCCAGCAGAGACAGTCGTTGCTGTTTGGGGAGTTGAGAGTAACTATGGTGACATTTCAGGTAAATATCCTTTATTACAGGCTTTAGGCACTTTGAGCTGTGAAGGACGTCGCCAAGGTTATTTCCGCGGTGAGTTTTTTGCAACAATGCGTATTTTACAGCGTGGAGATTTAACCCAAGACCAACTTTATGGTTCATGGGCTGGAGCATTTGGACATACACAATTTATGCCATCAACCTATGAAAGCTTAGCTGTAGATTTTGATGGAGATGGTCGCCGTGATTTGGTTTCTAGTACAACCGATGCGTTAGCATCTACAGCAAATTTCTTGAAAAGAGCAGGTTGGCAAACAGGAATGCCATGGGGATTTGAAGTCAAAATTCCTGATGGAATGTCGATTTCAGGTGAAAGTCGCCGTAATAAAAAATCACTTAATCACTGGATTGCACAAGGTCTTACACGTGCCGATGGTACCGCTTTAATTCAAGGAAATCTCTCTGGTAGTACATTGGCGGGTTTAATGGCACCAGCAGGTTCAAATGGTCCAGTATTTTTGGTCTTCAAAAATTTTGATGCGATTTATAGTTATAACGCTGCGGAAAGTTATGGATTAGCGATTGCTCATTTATCTGACCGATTACGTGGAGGTACGCCATTTTTAACTTCATGGCCGACGGATGATGCAGGTACTTCACGTGCGGAACGCCGCGAAATTCAACAATTTTTACTACAGCGTGGCTATGATATTGGTGCAGTAGATGGACTAATAGGTGATAAGAGTCGTCAAGCTATTCGACAAGAACAAACACGACTCGGTTTAAATCCAACTGGACGCGCAGGGCAGCAAATATTACGAGCTTTCCGTCAAGAACAAGCAAAACAAATGATGCAATAAATGATTTATCAATAATTTAGAAATAAAAAGGTCTACTTTAAGTAGACCTTTTTCTTATGGTTCAACGTCTAATTTGACCGCTTCTAAGATATCAAAAATAACCGCAGTCACATCTTGGCTCAAATCTCGATCATTAAAGATTTCATAAGCAGTAATAGTGACATCTGTATCGCTTGGTAATTGTTTTTGCTCTTCTTCAATCAGATGTTCGATAGGTAATAGCGTTTGTTTTACTTCTAGATGAAGAATCTCATCACAAGTCACATTTTCATCTTCAAGTTCAACGATTTGTTCATTGAAATATGGAATCAAAATCGAGTGGAGATAAGGGCTAATATCTTGAATATTCAAGATCTCAATATCACGAGTTTGTTCAATCGTACTGATGTGGTCGTTCACTTCAATGAGGATATGATAATAACTCATGTTGATCTCCGTTAAGACTAAGATGATGTTTTATCAACACAATAACACGAATAAATCCAAAGAATCGACCTATTCTTGTTACCTGAATAGAAATGTAGATTTCATGTGATTTTATAGAGGGATCATCATTAATTTGTATGATTTAACAGTGCGAGATCAGTTGCTGTTAGTTGGAAGTTTTTGGGATCTTGCTCCTTAATTCGTGGATACATCAATGATTTAGGATTATGTGTATGTTTCAATCCCAAAGCATGTCCAAATTCGTGGGCTAGGGTTAAGCGTAAATCATCAATCGAAGAAAACTCATAAATAAAGATCTGTTTTCCTTTAAATTGCCCTTTATGAACGAGTTGAGGTGCAAAGTTTTGATTAAAGCGATCAACGGACTGAGTTAGCTGTTCATGAAGTTGTTTTAATTCATCTGTTTTAACCTGAATTTGTTGATGGTTAAGATCATGGTAATTGATCAGGATTTTTAAGACATCTCTTTGCTGATTGAGTAGTTTTGTGCGCTCTTGGAGTAAGTTTAAATTTTTTGTATTTGATTTATTGAGATATTTTTTCTGAGCGCTTGCATAAGCATTGAGTTGGGCCTGATATTTAATTTTTTGTAATTCTAATTGGGTGTGTAATTGTTGAGAGTCTTGCTTCAGTTTTAGCAGTTTTTGATTCTCATCTAACCAGAGCTGCTTTTCCTGTTCTAGATTTTTGAGATTTTCAGTTCGTTTCATACTACGAACTTGACGCTGATCAAAGACCAAATTTACAGTAAATGTTGCTTTGGGATCATAAACAAAATATCGTTTACCCGTACCTTGTTCCCAAATAGCGGCGGCTTCTTGACTAATTTCAATCATTTTTTGCTTACTAATGTTTAAGCGAGGATCAAGATCGGCAATACGATAGTGTAGAGGCGAATCATCATCTTCCGCCTCATTCAGATGTTGAGACACAGGGTGAGCATGAGTATGGATTGAGGTAAATGCTGAAATAATGATAAACTGATCCTAGACAGAATTGTGAACAATCGATCCCTCTAAATTCTTAAAATATTTCTGTTCAAAGGCTTCTGGACTTAACCAACCATTGGCAGAATGTCGCCTCATTCGATTGTAGTAAATCTCAATATATTCAAACAAGACAGCATTGGCTTCTTTTCTAGTAGTAAACACACTACCGTGTACCACATGACCTTTCAATGTATGAAAGAAGCTTTCTGTAACAGCATTATCCCAACAGTTCCCCTTGCGAGACATGCTTTGAATACACCCATTCGTCAATAGTATCGCTCTAAAATCACGACTACAGTACTGTGATCCTTGATCTGAGTGAACCATCACCCCCTTTGGATAACCCTGACGTGCCATTGCATAATTAAATGCGTCACACACCAATTGACGGTCTATTCGATAGCTGGTTTGCCAACCCACAATACGACGGCTAAACAGATCTAACATCACGCATAAATATAACCAGCCTTCTTTGGTTCGAATGTATGTAATGTCTGTCGTCCATACCCGATTCGGCTTTGTGACGGTAAATTGGCGATCCAATAGATTGGGAGCTGTAGGCAAACGATGATTTGAATCTGTCGTATGTTTATATTTACGGGAAATTTTACTGCGTAACCCGAGATGCTTGAGCATTCTTCCTACCGTACGTTCGCTCAGGTTATAACCCAAATCATGCATATCATGAACTAGTGATGGGGCACCTAAGCGAGCATGATGGTACCAATACACTGCTTTTAAATCCTTATATTTCTGAGCAGTATCAACTCGTCGCTTACGCCAAGCATAATAACCAGAAGGGCTGACGGCTAAGTATTTACAGGCGGAAGATATAGTGACTGCCTTTTTCATCGTTAAATCCGCTATTACCGTGTACTTTTCTTGGTTTGATCGGCGGTCAGAAAGTACACATGCGCCTTTTTTAGAATATCATTGGCTTCCTTGAGTTGTCTGTTTTCCTTCTCAAGTTCAACAATACGTTGTTGTTCTGGTGTAAGTTGTCGTTTACTGGTTCCAGCCAGATTCATTGCACGTACCCATTTATCTAGTGTTGAATAACCCACACCTAACTTCCTGGCTATGACAGCTAATGGTTCATGTGTGTTTGCTAGTGCGTACTCTATCGATTGTTGTTTAAATTCAGGACTAAAGCGTTTCGCCATTTCTTGTATCTCCAAAGTTAACTTTACGTTAGCTTTAGAGGGACTATCTGTCCATTATTTTGGCTAGGATCAAACAACAGCCAAGACAACGGATGCATATACAGGAGATAAACTGGAAAAAGGACGTATTTTATTCAGTTAAAATGATCAGTCAATTTTCTTAAAAAACCATTTTTACTATTTTTTCTTAATAATGGAGTTCTAAATAAAATAGGGAATTGGCTTTAAAATTGCCATTTTTTGTGTTTTTTATGTACTAAATTTGAATAATAAAAATAATTACAGCATGTTAGATTTAATAATAAACTTTGAATATTATGTGAAATTAACCTCAATATTTACTTTCCTATTCATCTAATAAAAAAGTTTGTTTGTATAATAAATATACCGAATGGTTAAATTGATCGGTGCAAATCAAGTTCTTAATATGATTAATTGACGGCACGAACCAACTCTTGTTGATCTGCATGTGCTAGTGCAAATCGTTCCATATTTTGTTTTTGAATGACAGGATACATTAATGACGTTGGATCATCAGTATGATCTAAACCTAAGGCATGACCGAACTCATGTGCAAGAGTCATACGTAAGTCATCTTTAGAAGAGAACTCATATACAGAGATTTGTTTTCCATTAAATTGACCTTTGTGGAAAAGGCGTGGTTGGAACGTTTGGTTAAACTGATTTGCTGAAAGTGCTAATTGTTGATTGTTTTGGTTTAACCCTTTGATTTGTTGATTTAGTTGTTGCGTTTTTTGACTGTGTTGTTGGATTGCTTGTTTCAATTCAGCAGATTGTTGCTGTAGTTTTTTTTGACGTTGTGCTAGTTGATCTGCCCATTCTTTAGAGGAAGATCGCATTTGATTGAAGCGTTGTACATCTGCATTGTATTGTTGGAATTGTGCAGTGAGTTGGCTTTGTTTGCTTGCAATTGAGGCAGTTGCACGTTGTATCTCATCTTTTACTTGTTGTATTTCTAGAGAGTCTATTTCCCATTGTTGCTGTTTTTGCTTAAGTTGATTGAGACCTTGTAAGCGATTTGAGGTGTGTTGTTGACGGTCATCGTAAACTAGATTGATTGTAAATTCAGCATTTGGATCATAAATGAAATGCTTTTTACCCGTTTCTTCTTCCCAAATTTTTGCAGCCTGCTGAGTCAGTTCTAGGACTTGTTTGCTACTCAAATTAAAACGAGGATCTATTGGAGCGATACGATAGCGTAGGGGCATGTCAGCAACTTGATGCTGATGCGGAGTTGCATTGTGCGGATTATTTTGAGCATGGCTTAAACTACTAATATTTAGACTCAAACACGCAACAATAATGGACAAAGCTTGATAACGCATGAGCAACATCCCCCCAAATAAAATTCATTTTTGAGCAAAATTTTGATGTCGTCAAAACGCCATCTAATTAATAATTAATATGAAAAAGTGTGATTTTTTTCCTTAAAATAAAAAAATAATGCGATTCATAGCACAACGAAATAAAAGAGAGATGGAGTCTATACTGTTGTTTTTTTATTCATAACATTAGATTAATCAATGCTTTAAAATTGATCAATTGACCGAAAATGCATAACTTAAGCTTCTTTCTAGTTAAAAATCAAATTGTTATTTTTTGTAATTTAATTTTTAAATGAGATGTACTTCACCTTCTGTAACTTTCTTTATTGCACGCTTTGAAGTAACTCCAAATCAGCAAGTCTTAAACGGAAATTATTGAGGTCTTGGTCTTGCATTAATGGATACATCAATGCTTGTGGATCATTATGATGGGCGAGCCCCAGTGCATGTCCAAATTCATGAGCAAGGGTGAGCCGTAGATCATTTTCAGATTGGAATTCATATATCAAAATCTGTTTTCCGTTAAATAGCCCTTTGTGAAAAAGGCGTGGCTGAAAGCGCTGTCGATATAATTTTACAGAACTATCAAGTTGTTGATCTAGCGAATTTAAGCTGTCAATTTTTCTATTCAGTTCGACGATGTTTTGATTAAAGTTATCAATCTCAAGCCTGAGTTTTTGTACAAGTTGTTGTAATTCGTATTGTTGCTGTTGAAAATATTGGCGATCATGATCAGTAGCATTTTGTTTAGCCAACAATACTTGATGGTTGTAGTTTTCAATTTGTTGATTTAATTCTTGTTTTTTTCGATCTAGGCTTTGTTTATTGAAGGCTAATTGCTGTTCCATTTGATCTAATTCTTGTTTTTTATTGATCCATTCTTGTTGATTCATTTTGAGTTGATTGAGATGAGCGCGTTGTTGTTCACTCTCAAATTGACGCTCATCATAGATCAAGTGAATTGTAAGCTGAGCATTTGGATCATAAACAATATATTGCTGACCTGTTCCATCGTTCCAAATCGTCGCTGCTTGTTCGCTAATTTGTCTTACTTGTTCGATGCTGAGTTTAAAACGTGGGTCAACATCGCCGATACGATAACGTAGGCGGGTATCAAAAGGATGAAGCACTCGATCTGAAAGCGCATTAAATTTGAGTTGTGGATGTTCCCGACTTTGATAATTCAGCCAAAATACAGCAATCAGTATAAATACAACTATCAGAAGGCGAGGCATTTTTGAATATTCTTGTCTAAGCTTACATTGCATCAATCTTGTAGAAGCATATTAACTTCATACATAAAGTAGCACTACTGTAAAAGAGTGGATTAAGAAAATATATCATTGTGTTTAGGCTTTTGCTTTAATAACGCAATACTTGGAATGATAAAAATAATCAAGGAATGCAGATGCGCAACTATTTATTAAAAGTACCTGATCACCAGTGGAATGCGAGTTCACCAGCAAAAAGTAGTTTCCAAAATTTAAAGATTCAATACTTGGGAACAGCAGGATTTATACTTTCAGATCAACATCGAACTATAGTTTTGGATCCTTTTATTAGTCGTCCGAATTTTTGGCAAACATTCACGCAACCTTTGCTCAGTGACCCAACTTTAGTCAAAAAATATATTCCAAATGCCGATGACGTGTTAATTGGGCATGCGCATTACGATCATATCTTGGATGCACCAGAGGTATGTAAACAAACAGGTGCACGCCTAATTGGTTCGAAGGCTGCTTTGATGTATGGGAGATCGGCAGGTTTGTCTGAAGCACAAATGCTGGAAACCAAAGGCCGGGAAATTATTGAATGTGGGCAATGGCAAGTTGTTGGGCTGCCGTCGATTCATGGCAAAGCATTGTTTGGTCGGGTGCCATTACCAGGGGATATGACTACACCGCCACCTTATCCACCGAAATTTCATCACCTACGGCATGGCCAAGTGTTTAATTGGTGGATTAATACGGGGCATCTTCGCGTTGTACACATTGATTCAGCTGATTTTATTGAACAAGAATTACAAGGGAGGCAAGCAGATATTGTTTGTCTATGTGCGATTGGACGCAAATATCGCCCGAACTATGTCAAAGATGTCGTGCGCTTGCTGAAACCTAAATACATTATTCCATGTCATTGGGATACGATGCTCACACCTATTGATCAACCACCAAAATTATTACCTGGTGTGAATATCCCTGAATTTTTAGAAGAAATAAAAGCTTCTGGAGTCGAACCATTATTTATGCCGATTTTAGGTGAACTATATTTCGATCAAAATAATGAATCTTAAAATAAAAAAAACCGCGCTTTCGCGCGGTCTTTTTTAAAGAGACAAATTATTTTTTGTCATCTTTAACTTCTGTGAACTCAGCATCTACAACGCCATCGTCCGCTTTTTGTTGTTGACCCGCATCACCACCTTGGAATGCATTTGGATCAAAACCTTCTGCGCCGCCAGCACCTTGTGCTTGTTCATAAGCACGTTGAGTGATTGGCATCAAGATGTTTTGTAAAGCTTCAGTTTTTGCTTTGATGTCTTCAACATCATTTTCTTTAGTTGCTGCTTCAAGCTCAGAAACCGCAGTAGCGATTGCAGTTTTTTCATCTTCAGTCACTTTGTCACCTAGATCTTTAACTGCTTTGTTTGAGCTAGATACTAAAGCATCTGCTTCGTTACGAGCTTTCGCTAACTCTTCAAATTTGCGGTCTTCTTCAGCATTCGCTTCAGCATCTTTAATCATTGCTTCGATTTCAGCATCAGACAAACCTGAGTTCGCTTTAATCTGGATTGATTGCTCTTTACCAGTGCTCTTATCTTTAGCCGATACTTTTAAGATACCGTCAGCGTTGATGTCGAACGATACTTCAATTTGTGGTACGCCACGTGGAGCAGGTGGGATATCGCCTAATTGGAAGTTACCCAACAATTTGTTTTGTTGAGCCATTTTACGTTCACCTTGGTAAACCGAAATATCTACAGCAGGCTGGTTGTCAGCAGCAGTAGAGAACACTTGTGATTTCTTCGCAGGAATCGTAGTGTTCTTCTCAATGATTGGTGTTAATACACCGCCCATTGTTTCGATACCTAAAGTTAATGGTGTTACGTCTAATAAAAGAACGTCAGTTTTGTCACCAGACAATACAGCACCTTGAATCGCAGCACCGATTGCAACAGCTTCATCAGGGTTCACGTCTTTACGTGGCTCTTTACCAAAGAATTCTTGTACTTTTTGTTGTACAAGTGGCATACGAGACTGACCACCAACTAAAATTACGTCAGAGATGTCTGAAGTCGAAAGACCAGCATCTTTAAGCGCGATTTTGCAAGGCTCGATTGTACGAGCAACTAAATCAGCAACTAAACCTTCAAGTTTTGCACGCGTTACATTGATCACTAAGTGTTTAGGACCAGTTGCATCAGCGGTGATGTATGGAAGGTTGATTTCAGTTGCATTTGATGAAGAAAGCTCGATTTTTGCTTTTTCAGCAGCTTCTTTCAAACGTTGTAACGCAAGTGGATCATTTTTCAAGTTCACACTTTGTTCTTTCTTAAATTCTTCAACCAAGAATTCAATTAACGCGTTATCAAAGTCTTCACCACCAAGGAAAGTATCACCATTTGTTGATAACACTTCGATTTGTTGGTCGCCATCAAGGTCTGCGATTTCAATGATTGATACGTCGAAAGTACCACCACCTAAGTCGTAAACTGCAACTTTACGGTCACCTTCTTTTTTGTCCATACCGAACGCAAGAGCGGCAGCAGTTGGTTCGTTAATGATACGTTTAACATCAAGACCTGCAATTTTACCCGCATCTTTAGTTGCTTGACGTTGAGCATCGTTAAAGTAAGCAGGAACTGTAATCACCGCTTCAGTAACTGTTTCACCTAAATAGTCTTCTGCAGTTTTCTTCATCTTTTTCAAGATTTCAGCAGAGATCTGTTGAGGCGCTAATTTTTTATCGTTTACTTCAACCCAAGCATCGCCATTGTCTGCTTTAATGATTTTGTAAGGTACAAGACCGATGTCTTTTTGTACCGCTTGATCTTCATAACGACGACCGATTAAACGCTTGATTGCGAATAATGTGTTTTTCGGGTTTGTTACAGCCTGACGTTTAGCGCTTTGACCAACTAAGATTTCACCATCTTTATAAGCGATGATTGATGGAGTTGTACGTGCGCCTTCAGCATTTTCGATTACTTTTACTTTATCGCCTTCAAGTACAGCAACACATGAGTTGGTAGTACCTAAGTCAATACCAATAATTTTTGCCATTTGGGATGTTCCTCTAAAATTTTGTGAACCCCCTGATTTCCTATTTAATAAATGGAATTTAAAAGGGGATTTGCTTGTTATTCGATATGAGAGTCAATCGGTTTTTTTCAAGCATTTTTATGAAAAAAAATCAAAAAACTCTCGAATTATTGTGTTTTGAGCAAAATTTTAAATGCTCAACGTCAATTTATTGACCAACCATCACCATTGCTGGGCGGAGTAGGCGACCATTTAAGGTATAACCTTTTTGTAATACAGTGCCGATTTGGTTCGCTTGAGCGTTTGGATCGATACCGACTGCTTGATGAAGATCTGCGTTGAAACCATTTTGTGTATCTGCTTCAACCACACCAAATTTTTCAAGTGTTGTCAGTAGCGATTTCAAAGTCAGCTTTACACCTTCAAGTAAAGGTGTTTGTTCATCACCAGCGGCTTGAATCGCACGTTCAAGATTGTCGACTGAATCCAACAACTCTTTAGCAAATTTCTCAAGAACGGTATCTTTGTGTTTTTCAGATTCACGCTGGATACGTTCAACACTCTTTTGTGCTTCATAAACAGCATTGGCAGTACGTGCTTTTTCGAGTTTCAAGCTTTCTTCGAGTTTGGTGATTTGCGCTTGTAAATCTTCAACGCTAAGCTCGTTTGCCTGCTCTACACCTTCAGCTTGAGTTTGTTCAGTCTGTTGCTCATTTTGAATGTCTTGAGCTTGCTCATTGTGCTCATTAGCCATTGATGATCTCCGTTGAAAAAAGTTCTTAAACATGTACAGTCCTTTTGGCGTGAATGCTCATAGGGTTAAACCCGAACTGCCACATCTTGGTCATTCATAGATAGGGATGAAGTATGGGCAAGGCGACAAAATTCAAGCGTTCAGGTTGATTTAAATCTTTTAATTTTGCTGATTTAAGTAAAAATTTAAGTTTTCGATGACAAAAGCAATAAATTCTTGTGTGATTTTCGGTAAATGTTGCCTTGATGCATAGACTAACGACAAGGTTAGGTCTGGTGCAGAAAAATCTGTAAATACCTGTTGCAAACGTTGTTGTGCAATATCCTGACGCACCAATAGCGTTGGTAACATGGCAATGCCTTCTGCTTTGAGACACATTTGATAGAGCGCAATCACATCATTACTTTTAAACGTAACATTTAATGGATAATTCTGAGGTTGTTGATCTGTATCAAACAAAGTCCAATACTGATTATGCGTATGGTGGGCTATACATTCATGCTGAATCAGTTGGCTTGGGTGTGAAAGGGGAGTGTGATCTTGTAAATAATGTGGATGCGCACAAAAGATAGATTCAATATCACAAACAGGGCGAGCAATTAAACCATCAGCAACTTTTTGTGTAATTCTGAGTGCAAGATCAAACTGAGCATCCATCAAATCAACCGTATTTTCAGTTAAATACACATCAAAATGAATGTGTGGATATAATTTTTTAAATTGCTTAATGCATTCATTTACCCCAAGTTGAAACAAAAATAAACCACAAGTAAAACGGATCGTACCACTATGCTGTTCAGGTGCAGCCAAACCTTCAAGCAACTGTTGCTGCTGTAAAATATTCTCACAATAGACCAAGGCTTTTTCACCCGCAGGGGTAAGAGAAACTTTACGTGTATTACGCTGAAATAGACGAGTAGAAAAGGTTTGTTCCAAGTGTTCAAGATAGCGTGACACCATCGCTTTCGAATAGTCTAAATGTTCTGCTGCTTTACTCAAATTGCCTTGTTGAGCAATACATACAAAACTTGAATGGCTTTTAAAGTATCCATATAGAATTCTTATTGTTGCAATTTATGCAACATTTTATCTTAATTTAGGGTGTTTATTTGGCAATAATTGCAACTTAAAGTGTTTCTTATCAGATAGGAGACATATTAATGAATATCAAATCATTCACACTTGCACTTACTGCATTAGCGGCAACATCAACAAGCTTTGCGCAGGACTTAAAAATTCAGAACTTCCTAGCAAAGCCTGAACATTTTGGCGTGACTTCAACATTAATCTAAGGTGACAAAGAAGTCTTACTGGTCAATGCGCAATTTTCTAAATCGGAAGCTTTACGTATTGCGGCAGATATTTTAGACAGCGGTAAAACTTTAAAAACAATTTTTGTCAGTTACGGTGACCCTGACTTCTATTTTGGCTTAGATGTATTTAAACAATATTTCCCAAATGTGCAAATCATTGCAACTCCTGAAACGGTAAAACATATTCAAGATACTCAGGCTTTAAAAGTTGCTTATTGGGGACCCAAAATGGGAGCCAATGCACCGAGTCAAATTATTGTTCCGCAAGCGTATACGGCTAAGATCTTAAAATTTGAAAATGAAAATATTGAGATTAAGGAAAAAATGAGCTGACTTATTTGTGGATTCCAAGTGCTAAAGCAGTTGTAGGCGGTATTCCAGTCTCTTCTGGGATTCATTTATGGATGGCGGATACTCCTACAACAAAAGATCGTAACGAAGTGGTACAGGCATTAGAAAGTATCAAATCATTAAAACCGAATGTAGTCGTTCCTGCACATATGAAAGCGAGTGCAGCAGAAGGATTGGATGCAGTTAACTTTTCTATCGATTATTTGAAGCAATATGAGAAAGCAGCAAAAGTTACGAAAACATCGACTGATTTAATTCAAATGATGCAAAAAGAATATCCAACTTTAAGCGAATCAAGCAGTCTGGAATTAGGTGCTAAAGTGGTAAAAGGTGAAATGCAGTGGCCTTAGATTCGCTGTAAACGAAGAAAGCCGTGATTAATTTTCACGGTTTTTTTATTTTTAATACATCTATTGTTAACTCAAACTTTTTAATTGTAAGTTTTTAGCAGTGTTAATAGCACTTTGTATAAATGATAAATATTGAAGATAAGACTATATTTGTATGATCTGATCCGAATCGTATTGCAGAAAAATAATAAATTATAAATATTTAATCTAATTCAAAGGATTGCAAAATTAAGTGAATGCTCATCTAAACTGATTTAATAAAAATTGCAAAACAATACGGCTTAAACAACAAACTGCAACCAATCCTCACCACGTTCATCGAAAAAATTGTGAATCATAGGCAACGCAAAGACAACTTTGCTTTTTGTCATAATGAAAGGAAATACACAATGAAAAAGTTAGCCCTAATCTCTATGGTTGTATCTGGTGTTGCATTCACAGCTGTAGGTTGTTCAACACAAGGTGGTCTTGATGCTTCTGGTTCAGCACAAACTAGTGTTAGCCCTTCAGGCGTACAAGGTGGCGTAGGTGTACAAGCGGGTTCATCTGTTGATGTTCAACCTGGTGGCGCTTCAGCAGGTGTTTCTGGTTCTGTTTCAGGCTCAGCAGATGCTTCGGCACAATAATTTCTTCGTTCTTGAGTAAAAGATATGATTAATTGGTGCGATAGATGCCCAATCCAATTGATCAAAATGTACTGCTATACATTGCATCAATTTACTCGTTAAGCACAAATGGATCTTGATCCAGAGGATGAGAGTGAATAGAAAAAACTCTCATCCTTTAATGACGCTCATGAAGCATTTTTTGACATAGATTGGCAAAATAATCAGTTTGGATTAAGCAGAATAGTTAATGACTTTTTAAGCTTAGCTCTTTAGCGTACATCATATTTTTGAAATCTTGATCTTGATCTTGATCTCTGGCTTTATAAAAGCATATAGTCGGAAAGAACAAGAATTATGAACAGTGCGATAAAGGGGACAAACGTGACAGCATTACCTCAGAAAATTCAAACGATTTTAGATAAAGGACAAGGTACAGCTGCACGTGCATTAGATAAACTTCCCAAAATAGTTCAAGAATCTCTCGCAAAAGTTTTAGGTTATCCTTATCAATATCCTGACTTAGACGCCTTTACCAAGTGCTTAATGGCGGTGCAAATTAAACAAGGGCGTATAGGGTTTATCGGGGAAGATCCAATTGAATCACGCCGCCAGTTTGATGCACAAATGTTGGCTATCCTAAACAAAGCGACACAGATTGAATCGGTAGAAGACATTCGATTACCTTTACAAAGTGGAACAGTCTTCGCTAGACATTATCATCCTGCACCCAATAAAAAACTACCTATGATCTTGTTCTATCATGGTGGTGGTTTTGTGGTTGGTGGATTGGATACTCATGATGAGGTGTGTCGACTCATTGCCAAATATGCCAAAGTACAGGTATTAAGTATCGATTATCCACTTGCACCTGAAGCTTCTCCGCAGCTTTTAATCAAATCATGTGAAGATGCATTAGCATGGGTCTATCAGAATCGTCGACAATTAAAGATTTATAAAAATAGAATTGCTGTTGCTGGTGATAGTGCAGGCGGAAATATCAGTACAGTCGTTGCACAACACACAGCTGGTAAATCTTATGCTCCACAAGCTCAGTTACTTATATATCCAGTTGTTGACTTCAAAAGTAGACATCCATCATTTTATGCATACGGTGAAGGGTTTGTATTGACGAGTAAGGATGTTGATTATGTTACTCAGTATTATGCGACTCAACACAACATCGCTTTGGATAATCCACTGATCTCTCCAACCTATGGTAATTTGAGAAAGCTTGCACCTGCATATGTTATTACAGCTGGGCATGACTTGCTTCATGATGAAGGGGAAATTTACAGCCATAAATTGAGACAAAGCGGAGTTAAAGTTCAATATGTAGATTATCCAGATCAAACACATGGATTTATCAATTTGACACCTATTTCTAGCAAGGCTAAGCGCAATACAATCGAAATAGCCAAGAACTTTAGAAAATTTTGGGATAAACATAGCTGATTCAAAAATGCCTATGTTTCACGTGGAACATCGGCATGCTTTAATTAACAATTAGAAATAGCAAAATTATAGATAGAAAACTAAAATCGGTACCCATTCTAAATAGACTTTAAATTGAGAACAGTAATCATGAAAAAACTATTCCTCGCAACCAGTTTGGTTTTAGCAAGTAGTCAGCTATTTGCAAATACAATTATTGATATGAAAACCTCAATGGGGAATATTGAAATTGAACTTTTTAATGATAAAGCACCCGTATCAGCAAAAAATTTTGAGAGTTATGTAAAAAGTAACTTTTATGCTGGAACCATTTTTCATCGAGTCATCCCAGGATTTATGATTCAAGGTGGGGGGATGGATGCCAATATGATTGAGAAGGCAACTAAAGCTCCAATTATTAATGAGGCAAATAATGGTCTCAAAAATGCACGTGGAACTTTAGCAATGGCACGCACGAGTGATCCTAATTCTGCCACAAGTCAATTTTTTATTAATGTTGCTGATAATAGCTTCTTGAATCGTTCAGCTATGGATGCAGGTTATGCCGTATTTGGTAAAGTCACCAAAGGAATGAATGTTGTTGATAAAATCGTAAATGTGCCTACAGGTAATTATGGAATGCATCAAAATGTACCAAAGCAACCGATTAAAATTATCAGTGTGCAAATAAAGAAATAACGAATAAATTAAAAGAAAATTTAATTTATTTGTTTAAATTCAATATTTTAATGTGATTTTTGCTGTATTTTTATGGGTGTTGTGGGTAAAAAAACAACACTCACCACAATCTTTTTCTAAAAACACTTGCGCACCAAAAAAAACCTCCTATAATGCACACATCCCGACGCAATGAAGCAAATAACTTAGCTTTAAACGGTTAAGTTGATTAACTTTATTGTGTTGAATTTTTCACCGACGAGGTGAAAA
>NZ_JADKPY010000070.1:0-17133 GCF_015351505.1 Acinetobacter sp. SK-43 | reverse complement strand
TTTTAATAAGTCTAAGAGAACCAAATGGTTCTCTTTTTTATTCATTATTTTCAATCTCTCTCACTGCATTATAAACAGCCGCAGGTTCGATATTGAGTAATTTTTTACCAAAACTTCTCAGCCACCAAACGAGTTGTGATGTAAATGGAACTGTTGCCACAACTTCTACAATATTTTCTTCTAGAGATGTAATCGTTTGATCTTTGCTAAGTTGGCTTTCATAAAAGCTTTGAGCAGTGCTTTCGCTCATTGTGAGTTTTAGCTGAATTTGTTCGGTCGGTTTGCTGTAGTCCACTCTAAAACCAAGAGCACCCGAATCAATGTAGTGATCAATATCAAAGTTAACGGGATGTAGAGCACGACTTTCAAGAACAGTCGCTGCTTTAAAACGGTGCAAGGCAAATGTTTGAACTTCTGTTTTATCATTACGTGTACAAATAAGATAAATCACAGCACCTTTTTGAACCAATGCTAGGGGATTTAAGATATAGGTTTTATCTTCGCCTTGATTAATTCTGGCACGATAAACACATTCGATTTGTTTATCTTGCAACAAGCCTTCATAGATGGCTTGTTGTGCATTTTTATCGACCATTGGCGGAATTAAAGGTTGGTTCGCTGGCACGATACGAACACGATTAATCCATTGGCGCACGTTATTTTGAGTTGAAAGACTACGTTTTGCTAAATCAAACCAAGGCATCATCTCTTCGAGTAGACTCGGCGGTAGTAAATGGCGTAGGTGTTCTTCTACCATCATAAAAGTTACTGCTTGGGAACTAGTCATATGCGGTAAGCTTTGGATCGGTGCATCTGAACGCCAGCGCCAACCTTGTGGTACGGTTTTGTTGCTTTCAATCGGGAAGCGTTGTGCAATTTGATTTAGATCTCTTTGAATGGTGCGCAAACTTATATCAATGCCTTCACGTTCCAATATTTCTTGTAGTTCACGTGTACCCATCCATTTACCAGTAGATAGGCGAGACAAAATTTGCCATTGGCGATAAAGGCTATTTGAAGTTTCTTTTTCTTGTATGGATGACATAAGTTCTGAATTTAACTCAATGCTCTAAAGTGTACACAATAAAAAAACTCACTTGATTTAGCAAGTTCATAACACAGAGATTAAGCATTTACGACTGAAACATGGCTAAGTTTAATAGAGTATATAAGTATTGGTTAAAAAATATACATATATTATAAGTGGCATTGAAATTGCTTATTAGAGATATAAATAAATGATGAGACGAGGTTTCTATGTCAGAACAAGAACACGATCTATTTATCACGACTGATTACTATGCGACGGAGCAAACAACAGCAGTAAATTTACAATCGTCTACATTTATTTCACAGCTCAAAGTTAATACAAATTTGTTTGAGCAGCTTAAATCAAAATTCTTTAATGAGATGCTGGATGATAAAAGTTTTAACGGTGAAGCATCTAAGAAGATCGAGGAGTGGTTAAGTCAGCGAAGTCTTGATGAATTAAAAAATCTAGGTGCAGTCGCTAAACAGCATTTTCTATATGAAGGAATTACGTTTAATGTTTATGGAGATCAAGAGGGCACGGAACGTACCATTCCTTTTGATTTGATTCCACGTGTTATTGAAAAAAAACAATGGGAAAAAATTTCTTCAGGTTGTGAGCAGCGTGTTAAAGCTTTGAATTACTTCTTGGATGATATTTATCACGGTCAAAATATCCTAAAAGAAGGCATTATTCCTGCGCATCAAATTATGACTCATGAAGCTTTTCAGCCTCATATGCTGAAGCACCACCTCAAAGGAAAGATATATTCACAAATTAGTGGTATCGATATTATCAGAGATGATCAGGGTGATTTTTTTGTACTAGAGGATAATTTGAGAACACCTTCAGGTGTGTCATATATGCTTGAGAGTAGAAAAATTAGCCAAAAATTGATGCCTGATTTATGTGAGAGTAATAATTTACAAGGTATCGAACACTATCCGAGTCTGTTGAAGCAAGTGCTGACGGAGAATGCTTATGTGGATCAACCTTTAATCGTGGTGTTAACACCAGGGCGTTTTAATAGTGCTTATTATGAACATGCATTTTTGGCACGGGAAATGGATGTACCCTTGGTTACGAGTCGAGATCTATTTGTTGAGAATGATAAAGTATTCGTAAAAACAATTCGTGGACGTCAACAAGTGGATGTAATTTATCGTCGTGTTGATGATGATTTCTTAGATCCTTTAGTCTTTAGACCAGATAGTACATTGGGCGTTGCAGGATTAATGTCGGCATATTTACAACATAATGTTGTGATTGCAAATGCGCCAGGTACAGGTGTTGCTGATGATAAATCTGTTTATCCTTATGTTGGTCAAATGATTGAATATTATCTGGGTGAAAAACCAATTCTAAATAACGTACCAACATATCAATGTCGTGAAGATGATCAATTAGATTATGTATTAAATCATTTAGAAAAATTAGTGGTAAAAGAGGCCCAAGGCTCTGGTGGATATGGAATGCTGATCGGACCACAAGCAGATCAGGCACAGATAGAAGCATTTAAATTAAAGATTATGGAAACGCCACATTTATATATCGCTCAGCCGACTTTAGCGTTGTCTGTGGCACCAACACTAACTGTCGATGGGCTAGCTGAAAGACATATTGATTTAAGACCATTTGTATTGAGTTCTCCTTATCGTACTGAAATCGTACCGGGAGGATTAACGTGAGTTGCGATGCAAGCAGGCTCGCTTGTTGTAAATTCCTCACAGGGTGGGGGTATTAAAGATACTTGGGTGGTAGAAACGTTACGTTCCTAATTTTCCTTCTCATTGTTCAATCGACTCACTCATTTAATTGACTTGAATGAGTGATTTGGAAATTTTAAAAATAAAGGAGGATATCTATGACGTTACTTAGTTCAAGTGCTCAACATGTATATTGGTTAGGTCGTTATTTATTTAGAATCGGTTATGTTGCGGAGCAACTCCCTTTTGTGGATGATCAAAAAGCAGAAGTGTTTGCTCAAGGTTTATGTTTGCATATTGAAGATGCAGAAAATTTGAATCAGTTCATGCTAGATGAGAAACAACCTTACTCATTAATTAATCAACTCGAAATTGCTCGTAATAATATCCAAGAACTTAGAGCTTTATTTTCAGCAACCGCATACGCTGAATTAAATACGTTGATAAAAAATGCGACCAATACACCTGACATGATTTTAGAGCTAGTTCAAGATTGTCGAGAGATTTTAAAAAATGAGAAAGAGGAGATTTTTCTATTTTTTCATCTAGGTCAGTCAGTTGAACAAATCGACACACATTTTAGATTCCATAAAAATATACATTCTGTTCTTGATTCAATTGATCCGATGATAGTTCAGCTTTCTAATTTGGGTTGGAGTGATCTTCAACACAGCTGGAATGGATTGAAAGATCAACCATATCTGAATCAGTTTTATGAATTTACTTATAAATTGGAAAATCAATTTGAGGTGTATGCATGAAACTTATGGTAAATCATCAAACACACTATCGATATACACAAAATGCACGTAATAGCGTGCAGTCAATTAAGATGATGCCGCAAAGTTCTAAGCATCAGATTATTGAGAATTGGCATATCAGTGTACCAGGCGAATATCGTTGCCAACGCGATGCCTTTAATAATCTCTGGTTAACTGCAACACAGCGTCATGATTACCGATATTTGACGATCATGGCTCAAGGAATTGTAGACCTATTTGACACTGAAATCGGGCATTTCGAAAATGAGATTTCGCCTTATATTTTTCTGCAAAGAACCAGTCTGACTCATTGTGATCAGGAGATGTTATATTTCGCACAAGATATTGTTCGCACCAAAGATCGACAGCATTTAATTCTTTTATCTGAGAAGATATTAGAAAAAATGCCATACCAACCTGAGAGCACATCCGTCACAACCTTGGCTACAGATGCATTTTATGCTGCTAAAGGTGTTTGCCAAGACCATGCACATGTCATGATTGCAATGTGTAAAGCATTACATTTACCTGCACGTTATGTTTCTGGTTATTTGTATGATCAGAATCAACCGCACCTTGCCAGTCATGCATGGGCAGAAGTATTTGTTGACAATCAATGGTATTGTTTCGATGTTAGTAACCAGATATTTAGCCCTCAAAATCACATCTATGTAGCAGTTGGTCGAGATTATCTTGATGTTGCTCCTATTCGTGGGGTTCGTGAACAGGGTGGTGTGGAGAGTATGATGTCGGTTGTTCAGGTTTTAGCGTGTTGAAGAAAAGAGAGCAAGATGACCTATTGTTGTGCATTAAGATTGGAGCAAGGTTTAGTACTCATAAGTGATACTAGAACAAATGCAGGGGTCGATCATATTTCAGTATTTCGTAAATTACATACTTTTGGTATCGAGGGTGAGCGTTTCATCGCACTTCAGACCGCAGGTAATTTAGCGACAACACAAGCGGTTTTAGGGCATCTACAAAATTCTTTAACATTGCATCAAGAGCCAAATCTATACACTGTAAATACAATGTTTGAGGTAGCTGAACTTGTTGGTAAAACTTTGCGCAGAGTTTTAGAAGACATCACAAGTAATACGCAAGAACAGATGAATTATTCATGTAGTATCTTGGTGGGTGGACAGATTAAAGGTGAGGAAATGCAGCTCTATAATGTTTACCCTCAAGGAAACTTTATTTGCGCGACTACGGATACACCTTATTTTCAGATTGGTGAAAGCAAGTATGGTAAGCCTATACTAGATCGAGCTTTGCACTATACGATGCCACTAGATGATGCTTTACGCTGTTCTTTGATTTCATTTGACTCAACGCTACGCTCAAATGTATCTGTAGGTTTACCTTTGGACGCTTTGGTATATCACAAAGATAGTTTCGTTATTCCTGAAGGCAAACGAATCAGTGAGGAAGATCCATATTTTACTCAAATTAGTAAACAGTGGTCAGAGACGTTACGTCGAGGTTTACAAGAGTTGCCAAAACCTACAGCGGATTACGGCTTATAAGAAAAAATCCAAGCTTTTGCTTGGATTTTTATTGATTAGATACGTTGTCTTTGTGGTCTATTACTTAGTCGGCATAAAAGTTCATAACCGATCGTACCATTTGCATTTGCGACATCATCAACCAATCGTGTTTTACCCCAAAGTTCAACTTTGGTGCCGACTTTAACTTGAAGATTAGTTGTGTCGATCGCAATCATGTCCATACTTACTCGACCAATAACAGGAGTTAGTTGCTTATTAATGGCTACGTAATTAGGTTTTACATATGCACGTGGATAGCCATCACCATAGCCAATAGAAACAATTGCAATTTGCATACTATTCGTTGCTGTAAAAGTAGAACCATAACCAACGCTTTCGCCTGCTTGTATTTGATTTAATGCAATAATTTCTGCTTCAAAACTCATTACAGGTTTTAAATCAAGTTCATTAACATCTTTATCTGCAAAAGGTGTTGCACCATAAAGCATAATCCCAGGACGTACATAATCAAAATGTAAGTTTGGATATTTATAGATAGCAGCAGAATTACAACAAGAGGCTAATATTGGTTCACATGCATTTTTTACATCTAAAAATTGTTGAATCTGTTGCTCATTTAACGGGTGATCTACATCCGCATTTGCAAAATGCATAGTGAGTACACAGTTAAAATTCAATGATTTTAGTTGATGAATAACGGCTATAATTTCATTAATCTTAAAACCTAAGCGATTCATCCCACTATTTAGCTTTACCCAAACCTTAAGTCCTAAGGCATTATAGGCTTCATTATTTTGGATTAACCATTCTACTTGTTCATGTCGATGTACAACGCATTCAAGTTTCTGTTGAATAACATCTTCCATCTCATCTTCAGTAAATACACCTTCAATTAAGGTGATCGGTTGCGTATACCCTAGTCGCCTAATCTCTAAAGCTTCTTCCAAACAAGCTACACCAAAAGCATCCGTTGCATTTAAGGCGGCTAAACAATCCTGTACTCCATGCCCATATGCATTGGCTTTCACCATACTTACAATTTGGGAATGTGGTGCAAGTTGTTTAACACGGTTTAAATTATATTGTAGTGCTTCACTATCAATATAAATTGTTGCTTGGCGCACCCTGAGTACTCCTTTGGGACGGCTAGAAAATAAGTCAGATTACAAAATATTATGCGTTATTCTTCATCATCAAATTGTGCATAGAATTCAGGTGAAAGATTACTAAAGCGAGTATATTGTCCTTCAAAGGCGAGACGGACAGTACCAATAGGTCCATTACGCTGTTTACCAATGATGATTTCTGCTGTTCCAGCCTCTTTAGATTCTTTGTTATAAACCTCATCACGATAAATAAACATAATCAAATCAGCATCTTGTTCGATCGCTCCAGATTCACGTAAGTCAGACATTACTGGTCGTTTATTTGGGCGATTTTCCAGGCTTCGGTTAAGCTGAGATAATGCAATTACAGGGCAGTTCATTTCTTTTGCTAATGCTTTTAAGCTTCGCGAAATTTCAGAAATCTCACCAACACGGTTATCACCCATACCTGGAACTTTCATCAACTGTAAATAGTCGACCATGATGCAACCGATTTTTCCATCATGCATTTTGGCAATACGTCTTGCACGTGCACGAACTTCAGTTGGGGGTAATGCAGAAGAATCATCAATATAAAGATGTTTTTCTTGTAATTGTAGAATAGTACCAGTTACTTTTGACCATTCGTCGCCGTCCAATTTACCTGAACGTAAATGCCCTTGATGCACCTTCCCATAAGATGAAATCAAACGCATTGCGATTGAATCTGCTGGCATTTCCATAGAGTAAACAAGAGCAGGGAGGTTGCAATTAAACAGTACGCTCTCGACTAAATTCATGGCAAACGTGGTTTTACCCATCGAAGGACGTGCAGCAACAATAATTAAATCGCCCGCCTGCATACCATAGGTTTTATTGTCTAATTCGAGAAAACCTGTAGAAAGTCCTGTGATGTTGCCATCCATTTTGGAAAGCTCATCTAATTTGCTAATTACGTCAGCTGTTACTGAGCTGATCGACTTTGGACCTGAATCTTTTTTATTGTTGTTGTGCTGTTCCGCTAAAGAGAAAATATTAGTTTCAGCTAAGTCTAGAATTTCACTAACAGGACGACCTTTGGTGTCGTATGCATTTTGTAAAATATCAGTACTGACTTTGATCATACTGCGTAAGGTTGAAAATTCCTTAATTTTGCTGGCATAGATCTCAAGGTTATAGAAGCTTGATGGTGAATCTGCCATCAATTGCATTAAGTATTCTTCACCGCCAATCGCATCGAGTAGATTCTGCTTAAGTAACCAGTCATTGACTAACACTGCATCATAAGGTGAGTTTTCTTGTGCTAATTTTTCAATAGCTCGATAAATATACTTATGTCGAGTTGCGTAAAAATCATTTTCCTTGAGTAAGTCACCCACTTGTTCAAATGATTCTGCTACCGTCATTAATGCAGCTAAAACAGCTTGCTCAATCGCAAGATTATGAGGAGGTGTTCTAAACTCTTTTAGTTGACTTGAGTCATTCACTTTACTCTCAGCGTTGGGAGTATTTTTTGCAAAATTGGCATTTGCCTGTGACATAACAAGACCTAATAAAAAGATGAAACCGTAAATGAATGACTATCTTAATCCAAATGGATACCAACAGGAGAAGTTTATTAAAGAAAATTTTTTAAGTGATGAAAAAGTAGAATCAAAGCTTAAAGCTAAATTATGGACATAAAAAAAGAGCATGTAAAAACATGCTCTTTTTTTTGCAGAAATTACTCAGATACGATAGTAACGAGAACTTCAGCAACAACATCATGATGCAATTGGATTGCGATGTTGAATTCACCAGTGTGACGAAGCGCACCGTTTGGTAAACGAACTTCAGCACGATCTACTGCTAGACCAGCGTTCGTTAAAGCGTCAGCGATGTCACGAGTACCGATAGAACCGAAAAGTTTACCTTCATCACCAGCTTTAGCAGTGATAACGATATTTACTTCGTTCAATTGTTCAGCACGTGCATTCGCAGCAGCTAAAATAGCAGCTTCTTGTTTCTCAAGTTCAGCACGACGAGCTTCAAATGCAGCAGTGTTTGCTTCAGTTGCAGCTACAGCTTTACCTTGAGGGATCAAGAAGTTACGACCGTAACCAGCTTTTACTGATACTTTGTCGCCTAATTTACCAAGGTTCTTAATGCGTTGTAATAAGATAACGTCCACAGCTCACCTCACTTACTTATGGTTGTCAGTGTACGGAATCAAAGACAAATAGCGAGCTTGTTTAATAGCTAACGCTAATTGACGTTGATAACGAGCTTTAGTACCTGTAATACGGCTAGGAACAATCTTGCCGTTTTCAGTGATGTACTGTTTTAAAGTGTCGATATCTTTGTAGTCGATGTACGCAACATTCTCAGCTGTAAAGCGGCAGAACTTGCGACGACGGTAAAAACGTGCCATTGATGTTCTCCTTATTCAGCTTCTTGAATTGCTTGTTGTGCTTCTTCACGTTGAGCTTTACGCGCACGTTTTTCTTCAGCACTCTTAGCAAGTAAAGATTCTTCAGTAATTGCGTGTTCACGACGGATGATGATGTTACGAATGATTGCATCGTTATAACGGAACAATTCTTCTAATTCATCAAGAGTCGTTTGACCACATTCAACATTCATAAGAATGTAGTGTGCTTTGTGAATCTTGTTAATCGGGTAAGCCAATTGGCGGCGGCCCCAATCTTCTAAACGGTGAATTTGACCATCAGCTTCTTTGATCTGAGAGATATAGCGTTCAACCATACCTACAACTTGATCGCTTTGGTCTGGGTGTACCAATAGTACGATTTCGTAGTGACGCATTGTCAGCTCCTTACGGTTTAAGCAGCCCCTAACTTAAAATGAGTCAGAAGCAAGGAGTCATAACTTAAAAAGTTATGTCGCAAATTGCGAAGCTGCGATTTTAGACACCTTTCACCCAAATCGCAAGTAAATTCACGGTTTTTCACGCAGTAAAAAGATCACATAGCCTTTAAAATGCGGATCATGAACTGTCTTTAAGTCACTATATAATTTTCCATATTGTACAAAACCAACTTTATAAGGCAGTTTAAGACTTGCTATACGTTTTAAATATTCAGGGTAATTGGGAATAGAGGTGGTGCCTTGATAGGTTTGGATCACTAGTTCATCAATATTTTGTCTAAGAAGTTTTAGGGTGCCTTGCTCTTTAAAATTTGTCCAATCAAGTAATCCTGTAATACTTAGTTTGTATTGAGCGGGAAGTTGACTTCTGAATTGACTTAAAAAATTTGCGTATTCATTTAGATTTCGGGTTTTACTGTCAAAATCAATTTGAATCCCTTCAATCTGATTGCCTAGATTTTTCCAATGGTTTAAGCGAGTTAAGATAGTTTGGTAATTTTGTGAACTCCAATCTAAGTGGTGGGTTCGAAAAACGAGCCAAATTTTTTGATTGGGTAGTTTTAAAGTACCAATACCTTGCGGTATCAAAATTGAAGTCTGTTTTTGTTTTGAATAACGGATTTCACCTTGCAGAATATAAAGCTCTTTAGCCTTTGAAAGATAGGGGGCAGATTTGATTTCACCCCAAATCCAAAAGGATTGAAATTGATTGGCATCGATAGTTGGAGTTGCTGGTCGACTCGGTTGGTTTAGCCCCAATATCAACAGCAACATACTAAAAAGAATACACCTTAACCACATTAAAGGATAAACCTACCAATAATATTTCAGTGATTTAGCCCATGTACTTGTTGGATAATCTCTTTTGATTTGATCGTACCATTGTTTACGTGTGTTTTTAGTCACTTCGATACCCCCGCAATCATTTATTCCACTCGGTGCATAACATTGAATTGCCCTATACAGTGCATAAGCATGTAAATCATCTTTTCGAGAAGATTTGATAATGTCTTTATAAATTTCACCGCGTGCGAAAATTTTTCCACTTATAGTTGGTTTTTGTTGCTCGTCATAGCTGAGTTGTTGCAGGCTATAACCTTGTTCACTTCGCATAAACTCTCCCAAACAAATGTTGAGTAGGGGATCATTTGGCAATTTACTGAGTTGTTGGGTCAATGTTAAGAGATTATCGCATTTGAGTTGAGCCGTGATCTTTGATCCATTCCAAATAAAACTAGCAAACTCAGGTTTGTTTTTTAAGTGTTCTTTTGCGCTTGAATATCCTTTGTATTCACTCGCATTTTTAGGCAAATATGAATATTTCTGTTGAAATAAATCGAATCTCTGGTGAACTAAACTTTTGCTTAATAAGGTATGAATAGCAGCTTGTTTTTGATCGACAGTGCTTTGATTAGATTGAATAATCTTGTCTAAACTATCTATATTTGCTTGTTGAGTTATAAATTGTTTTTGTAGATTTGGTTGGCTTATTTTGGCTTGCTTTCCTATAAAAGCTGAATAATCTTGTTTGATATTCAAATGTTTAGATAATGCGGTTTCAAATAAACCCTTCTGATAAAGTGTATGTGCTTGAGCAAGCTGGTTAGTCCAGTATTCTTCAGCAGTTTGGTTTTGACCGAGTTTTTCCAATATTTGACCTTTTAAAAAAGTTTGGCTTAGTTGTAAATAATTGGTATTTTTAGTATTTGGCTTTGGTAGATAATTTAAAGCATCTTGGGGTTTATTCTGGATAAAAAATAAATGAATTGCTCTTAAATAGTTAAATAACTCAGGTTGAGTTTTAAAGAAATCTTTTTGTGCATTAAGTTGAGACCACGTAATAGGTTGGTAATGTTCAGTTTTGTAGCCACGCATATTCATTAAATTATATATCGTCAAGAAAAAAGGGTCCTTGAGATTTTTGAGTTCAAATGAATTGCTACTAAAAATACGTCTATCAATTTCAGCAGGAAGTTGTCCCATATCTAAATTGTAAAATTTAGATTTAGGATTTTGAATTTGCCATACGATCTCATTGACTAAAAGATCTTGGCGTTTAGATAACCAAAAACCACGACGTAAAAATCCACGTGCACTTGCTACATAACGACCATTAGGATAAGCATTTAGATAGTTCGTGATATGACTTATGAACTGTTTTAGTAAATTTTGATTAATATTATCAAGGTATACATCACCGTATTGATCAACACCTGTTGCATAAGCTGAATTGAGTGTCGTCCGAATCAACATATATAGAGCTGTTTCTTTCAACCATGCATCTTCAACCGAAGTTAATACCGTAAAAATTTTCGTAGAAGATGAATAGTTAGCATTATAAAACAAAATACTCGCATTTAAATAAGATGCGTATTGACGCGTGGTTGTTGACCAATTTGGATCGATAGAGATCAATGCAATTTTATTGTCACATTGATTCATCTTCTTGCGTTCGTTGATCAGAACCAGCTTTTCATTTGCTGGAATTAGTTTATGGGTTTTAACTTGATCAATAAAAGCATTGTTGCCTGAATTAAAACTGTAACAACGTTCATCAAATATGATTTCGTCTTTTACTGCTAATTCATTTCTCTGATTCTGAATTTTATTCTTCGTTGCCAACGATACATTTGCAGCATCAAATGGCACATAACCAAAAGTCGCATCCCATAAGTTTTGATCTATCTGCATTGGTTCGATTTCAGCTAGACCCAAATCGCTTAGTAATAAGGCAGTATTAGTTTGACTATCGTTTGAAGGATATAGAACAGGTAAATTACTGCAACCATTTAGATCGCGATCATCTAAGTGTAGATTTGGTTCACAGATATTTTCAGCTCCAGCATAAATACTTTGAGCTTGAATAGAAATTGCTGTGATAAAAGTATAAAAAATGGGTTTTAAAATCGATATATTTTGAAGTTTCATTTAGGCAATAAAGTATGAATGTTTTTATTGCACGAAATGATAACAATTGAAGCAGAGAATAAAAAGATAGAGGTTCCTCTATCTTTTTAGAAAATAGGGAAGGTGGGTGCAGGACTATTAAAAGTAAAACTGAAACTTAAACTAATTACAGTAATCAAAATCACTGAAAATAAGAAAAAGCGTTTTGCCCAAAGTTGGTCATTTTCAGCTTTAAAACCTAAAATACCAATGTAGAACCAGTATGCACACAGTAAATTACAAATCACCAAGAATACAATATTGGTATATCCATAAACATATAAACCATTCATCGCAATAGTAAATAAAATCACATAAATTAAGGATTCTATTTTCGTGCGTAGAATAGAGCGTGCTACAGGTAAAATTGGTACTCCTGCGTTTTTATAATCATCAAAACGATAGATAGCAATCGCCCAAGAATGTGGCATTTGCCATAAAGCATATGCAACAAAAATTAATAGGGCAGCCATATCAAATTGTTGAGTTACAGCCGTATAACCAATAACAGGAGGACTCGCTCCAGAAATACTACCAATTACAGTTTGATGGATTGTAGTACGTTTAGTCCACAAACTATAAAAACCGACATAGACAACAAAACCAATGACAGCAAACAAGAATGCATATGCATTTACAAAGAACCATAAAATGCCAAATCCAATAGCTCCTAAGACCAATGCATAGAGCATTGCAATTGTTGGAGAGATTGTCTTTTTAACAAGAGCACGATTCATCGTACGCTGCATTTTTTGATCGATATCTTGGTCAATCACATTATTCACGACACAACCAGAAGCAACTACAAAAGTTGTCCCTAGTAAGGTCAATAATAATAAGAGGATATCTATAGCGCCTTGGGCGGCTAAAAAGAAGCCGCCCAAGGTGGTAATAAAATTACCGAAGAGAATTCCTGGTTTAGTCAGGAATAAATACTTTTTCCACATGATAATCAGTTTAGATCATCATGTTGTAGTGTAGGTAATTCATAATCCATACTGAACCAACAAGAAGAACAGCGATACATAGGATTGTGTAGATGAATGCAATCAAGTTCCAGCGTTGTTCTGATGATGTATTCATGTGTAGGAAATACACAAGCTGTACAAGCACCTGAGCAACCGCTGTAATTGCGATTACAGTCATTAAAATACCACGACTAAAACCACCCGCCATCACCATTCCAAAAGGAATGATGGTGAGGACAACAGACAGGATGAAACCAACCGTGTACTGTTTGAAGTTACCGTGTGATGCACCTGCAGCATTATGGTCATGACCACTCATTAGAGAACTCCCATTAAGTAAACGACGCTGAATACACAGATCCAAACGATGTCAAGGAAGTGCCAGAACAAGCTTAAGCAAGCAAGACGACGTGTATTCGGTAGTGTCAAACCATTCTTCTTGATTTGATACATAAGCACGAGCATCCAAACTAAACCAGAAGTTACGTGGATACCGTGTGTACCAACTAAAGTAAAGAATGCTGATAAGAACGCACTATGAGTTGGACCATGGCCAGCATGTACAAGGTGCTGGAATTCATAAATTTCCATCCCAATAAACGTTGCACCAAATAAGAAAGTAACAAACAACCAAGCAATCACTTGATTAACGTTCTTTTTATAAGATGCAAGAACAGCGAATCCAAATGTTACCGAAGAGATCAAAAGGGCAAAGGTCTCAGTTAAAACAAAACCTAAAGAATCACCAAAAAGATCTTTCGCACTTGGAGTACCAGGCGGAATATGACTGCTTAATACAGCGAACGCAATGAAGAGTGATCCGAAAAGAATCAAGTCACTCATCAAATATGTCCAGAAACCAAAGACCGTTAAGTCTGTGTCATCGTGTTCGTGATGACCGTCATGACCGTGGTTGTCGTGATGAAGTACTTCAGCCATTTCCTTAGTCCTTCTTCAAGTGTTTTTCAAGTAACGCATAGCGTTCATTTTCAATACGTTCAACTTCCGCAGCAGGTACGTAGTAATCAACATTCTTAGTGAATGAACTTACGATCAAGCTAACAACTGAAGCAACGAAAGAAACAACTACAAGCCACCAAATATGCCAGATCAATGCAAAACCAAGAACAGTAATGAACATTGCAATGATGAAACCAGCTGCACGATTAGTCGGCATATGGATATCTTCATATTTAGTATCGCGTGCGTAAGCTACACCATTTTCTTTATCTGTCCAGAAGCGGTCGATACCGTCAGCTGCTGGTAGATGTGCAAAGTTATAGAATGGAGCAGGAGATGAGGTAGCCCATTCAAATGTACGACCATCCCATGGATCGCCTGTGTAGTCCATATTTTGATGACGTTGTAAGAAACCAACGATAATCTGCATAAGGAAACAAGCAATACCGATAGCAATCAATACTGCACCGAACAATGCAATTGCTAAGTATGGATCCCATTCAGGGTTGTCATATGTATTCAAACGACGTGTCATACCCATGAAGCCAAGGATATAAAGAGGCATGAATGCAAAGTAGAAACCAATAAACCAGAACCAGAACGCAGCTTTACCCCAAGCTTCATTGAGTTTCCAACCAAACATTTTCGGCCAGTAGAAGATGATGCCGGCAAACATACCAAACACCACACCACCGATAATTACGTTATGGAAGTGAGCAATCAAGAAGAGTGAGTTGTGTACAAGGAAGTCCGCAGGTGGAACAGCCATAAGTACACCAGTTAAACCACCGATACCAAAAGTCACAAGGAAGCCAAGTGTCCAAAGCATCGGGGTAGTATAAGTAATGCGTCCCTTATACATTGTGAATAACCAAGAGAAGATTTTCACACCTGTAGGAATCGCAATAACCATCGTCATAATACCGAAGAATGCGTTAACGTTTGCACCCGCACCCATGGTAAAGAAGTGGTGAAGCCATACAACGAACGCAAGTACAGTAATTGCGATAGTTGCATATACCATTGATTTGTAACCGAACAACGTCTTACGAGAGAAAGTTGCAACGATTTCTGAGTATAGACCAAATGCTGGTAATACTAAGATGTAAACTTCTGGGTGACCCCAAGTCCAAATCAAGTTCACATAAAGCATTGGGCTACCGCCAAGCTCATTTGTGAAGAAGTGGAAACCGAAGTAACGGTCTAATGTCAACATTGCAAGCGTACCTGTTAATACAGGGAAAGATGCAATGATTAACACAGCTGTGCAGAGTGATGTCCAAGTGAAAATAGGCATGTCCATTAATTTCATGCCAGGTGCACGCATTTTAATAATGGTAACGAAGAAGTTAACACCAGATAAAAGCGTACCTAAACCTGAAACTTGCAGTGCCCAAATGTAGTAGTCAACACCTACACCAGGAGAATATTCGATGCCAGATAGAGGTGGATAAGCCATCCAACCTGTCGCAGCGAATTCACCTAACGCTAGTGAAGCCATCATCAACCCAGCAGCACCAGCAAATAACCAGAAACTTAGTGAGTTCAATAATGGGAATGCAACGTCACGAGCACCAATTTGTAGCGGTACTGAGATGTTCATCATACCTACAACGAGACCCATTGCCACGAAGAAGATCATGATTACACCATGTGCGGTAAAAATCTGATCGTAGTGTTCTGGGTGTAGGTAACCTTCACCACCGCCTTTAGCGAGGAAAAGTTGTAAACGCATCATGATTGCATCAGCGAAACCACGCAATAGCATGATTACAGATACAATGATATACATAATACCGATTTTTTTATGGTCTACTGATGTGAACCATTCGTTCCACAGATAGCCCCATTTTTTGAAATAAGTAATACCAGCAACAAGCGCGATACCACCTAAAACCATCATTGCAACTGTGACCAACACGATCGGATCGTGCGGAATTGCATCAAGTCCTAACTTTCCAAACATGTCTTATTCCTCTGTAGAAGCTGTGGCATGTTCATCATTGGTATGAGTTGCTTCAGTTGCATGCTCAGCAGGAGCTGAGTGGTCTGCACCATGATAGTTGCTCATATAATGATTGATAACAGATTCGAATAATTTAGGCTCAACTGAAGAATAATAAGTCACAGGATGTGGCTCTGTAGGGTAAGGCTTCATTTCTTCAGCCTCTTGCTTTTCTTCTGGAGTCTTTGCTTTTGCTACAAGTGCTTCGATCTGATATTTAGAACGATTGCCATCTTTAAGAGTCGCTAATTCAGCTTGGTCAAGTGTACCTTTTTGAATTGCTTCAGCATTGATACTTGTACCATTACCCGCTTTAACAGCTTCTACCCACTGTGCAAACTCTGGTTCAGTTACACTATGTGCCTTGAAGCGCATTTGTGAGAAACCATAACCTGAATAGTTAGCTGAGAAACCACGGAATACACCTGGTTCGTCTGCTAAAAGGTGAAGATGAGTCTGCATACCCGCCATAGCGTAGATCTGACCACCTAACTGTGGGATGAAGAACGAGTTCATCGTAAAGTTAGAAGTAATCTTAAAGCTTACAGGCGTTTTTTCTGGGAAGCGTACTTCGTTTACCGTTGCAATATTTTGCTCAGGATAGATAAAAATCCATTTGAATTGTTCAGCGATGGCTTGAACAGTTAAAGGCGCTTTATCTGACTCTAACGGACGGTAAGGGTCGTACTTGTGGGAACCCCACCAAGTTAACCAAGCTAAAATACCAATAATAATGACAGGAACACCCCAAACAACGATCTCAATTGTCGTAGAGTGTGCCCAAGTAGGTTTATAGTCTGCATCTTTATTCGATGCGCGATATTGCCAACCAAACCATAATGCCATGATAATTGATGGAATTACCACCAAAAGCATTAGATAGATCGCAGTCATCATGAGGTCACTTTGACCTTGACCAACTGGACCTTTATTGTTTAGTAGTACCATATCACCGCCACACCCAGTCAAGAGTGCAGCCATCGTTGATAAAGACAATACAGCTAAAATCGTTTGTCTCATTTTACAACCTCGGTGAAGAGTCCCATTCCCTAATTAAATTATGGGATAGCGATTAAAGTGTCGCATGATTGATAAGAATTTTTTGTGAAATGCTTGTCAATTATCCGACACCGCTACGTTGTAGGGCATTATGCCTCATATTGAAAAACTAAGCTACTGATAAAGTACGCTGAAATGCTTGTTTTCAAACCCGATTTATCTTGTAGGGATTCGGGTTCAGTTGTTATTTTTCTCTATAGATATCAATTTAATATATAAAAAAAGAGGAGTAAATCC
>NZ_JADKPY010000069.1:0-19095 GCF_015351505.1 Acinetobacter sp. SK-43 | reverse complement strand
GTGGCTGATCTTAATTTTTGCCCAGAGTGGTGCAGTTTAGCCAGACGTTCAAAATCTTGTCTTAGAATGGGTTTGAGTAATTGATGAAATACGGTATTCTGATGTGACAAAACCTGAGTCCTTTATAGTTAAAGTGTTTGTTTGCACTCATATTTTAACTATTTAGACTCAGGTTTTTTTATTTAGAGCAAACTATGGGACAGTAGTGGAGTAAATCCTCTTTTTTATATCTTCACTTATTTATTGCTTTACGACTTTCGTTTTGGCTAATTTATCATGCAAAGTTTGACGTTTTTTGTTCAACATGAAGAATCCATAATCAATAATTGTGATAAAAGGCATAAATAGTAGATTCAGAATGATGAAAAGTATGCTTCTCACCCAGAAAGCACGAATTGTATTTACATTTGTGGTTGTCTCAGCATCTACGATTTTGATTTTGGCAATTTTCTTTCCAAGACTTTGACCTGATTTTGCAATCATGAATGCTTGTAACATCAACATGATAATAAGATATGCAAAAATACTGATCCATGCTTCATTTGGAATTAATTGAATAAGTTGTTGTTGCAGTTCAACAGCTTTACTAGATGCTACGTCTGTAGCCTGTAATTGTTTTTGAATTTCAAACAATTGAGTGTATTGGCTTTGATCAAAAAAGAAAGAGGGAATTGCTGCCATCGGTAGCCATAGCATTAGATCAAATATTTTTGCCAACGCACGCGACGCAAATGACGCCAGTTCAAAATTATCAGACTTCGTTTCAACTTTAATTTTGAAGCTTGAATTTTCAGCTTCATTTTTAATTGGTGTATTAAAAGTTGAATAACCTACAGGTTCGTATACAAGTTTGCCTTGAGTTAATTCTCCAAGAGTTTTCCATTCAGTCATACCTTCATGCCATGCTAAATCAGTAAGTAAAACTTGTTGACTTGCGAGCATTTGGTTTACTTGTTCTAAACTGTAAGGTCCAGCTTGTTGGTTGTTACGAGCCAAGTAAATTTGCATAATTTTAAAATCTCAAGAACTAAAGATGAAAAAAGACCCTACGAAAGAGGGTCTTTTTCTAATAAAGATTAAGCCTTTTTGATCTGCTCTTCTGCAAGGAAGAACCATGTATCAAGTACTGAGTCTGGGTTCAATGACACCGATTCAATACCTTGTTCCATTAGCCATTTAGCAAGATCAGGATGGTCAGATGGGCCTTGACCACAAATACCAACGTATTTGCCTGCTTTGCGACAAGCATGAATTGCCATTGAAAGAAGCGCTTTAACTGCTGCATCACGTTCATCGAACAAGTGAGAAACAATACCTGAATCACGATCTAAACCTAGTGTTAGCTGAGTTAAATCGTTTGAACCGATAGAGAAACCATCGAAATGTTCAAGGAATTGTTCAGCCAATAAAGCATTGGTTGGTAATTCACACATCATGATGATTTTTAAACCATTCTCACCACGTTTTAAGCCGTTTTGAGCAAGTAGTTCGATAACACGTTTTGCTTCAGAAACTGTACGAACAAATGGAATCATGATTTGTACGTTAGTTAAGCCCATTTCATCACGCACTTTTTTCAATGCGCGGCATTCAAGCTCGAAACAATCACGGAAGTTATCTGATACATAACGACTTGCACCACGGAAGCCCAACATCGGGTTTTCTTCCTCTGGTTCGTATAATTTACCACCAATTAAGTTTGCGTATTCATTTGATTTGAAATCAGACATACGAACAATGACTGGTTTTTCCGCAAATGCAGCAGCAAGAGTCGAAATACCTTCAACTAATTTTTCAACATAGAACTCAATCGGAGAGGTATAGCCAGCGGTTCGTGTCATCACTGCTGCACGTGTTTCACGTGGCAAACTTTCAATATTTAATAAAGCTTTAGGGTGGACGCCAATCATTCGGTTAATAATGAACTCGAGACGTGCAAGACCGATACCTTCATTTGGGATTTGTGCAAAGTCAAATGCACGGTCTGGATTACCAACGTTCATCATAATTTTGAACGGTAGTTTTGGCATAGAATGAATAGAGTTACGTTGAACTTCAAAGTCTAACGCACCTTCATAAATAAAGCCTGTATCACCTTCAGCACAAGAAACAGTGACTTCTTGACCATCAGTTAATACTTCCGTTGCATTACCACATCCAACAATTGCAGGTACACCAAGTTCACGAGCAATAATGGCTGCGTGACATGTACGACCACCACGGTTAGTTACAATCGCAGCAGCACGTTTCATTACTGGTTCCCAGTCTGGGTCAGTCATGTCAGATACAAGTACATCACCGTCTTGTACTTTATCCATTTCTTTAATCGAAGTTACGACGCGAACTTTACCTGAACCGATGCGTTGACCAATAGAACGTCCTTCACAGATAACTGTACCGCGTTGCTTTAACAGGTAACGTTCCATTGTGCCGACATTTTGGCGACTTTTTACGGTTTCTGGACGTGCTTGAACGATGTAGATTTGACCATCATCACCATCTTTTGCCCACTCGATATCCATCGGTGAACCGTAGTGTTGTTCAATGATTAATGCTTGTTTTGCAAGTTCATGAAGCTCATGATCATTTAATGCGAATTGTTGGCGTTCAGGTTTTTCTACATCAACCACAACAACAGATTTACCCGCAGAACCTTCTTCACCATAAATCATTTTTTGGTGTTTAGAACCAAGATTACGACGTAATACTGCATGTTTGCCATTGTTTAAAAGTGGCTTAGATAAGTAGAACTCGTCAGGGTTAACTGCACCCTGTACAACCATTTCACCCAAACCATAAGAGGCTGTAATGAATACAACATCACGGAAACCAGATTCTGTATCAAGTGTAAACATAACACCTGCAGCACCAGTTTCAGAACGAACCATACGTTGAACACCAGCTGAAAGCGCAACAACACTGTGTTCAAAGCCTTGGTGTACACGATATGCAATCGCACGATCGTTATATAAAGATGCAAAAACTTCTTTAATCGCGATCAGGATATTATCGATACCACGAATATTTAAGAAAGTTTCTTGTTGACCTGCAAATGATGCATCAGGTAAATCTTCTGCAGTTGCAGAAGAGCGTACAGCTACAGCGATGTCTGGATTACCGTTTGAAAGTACTGCAAATGCCTCGCGGATTTCTTTTTCTAATGCGGCGGTCAGTGGAGTATCAACAATCCATTTACGGATTTTTGCACCAGTCTCAGCAAGTGCGATTACATCATCTACATTAAGTTGTGCAAGTTCAGCCTGAATACGAGCGTTTAAACCGCTTTGATCCAAGAACTCACGATAGGCAGCAGCAGTTGTTGCGAAGCCACCAGGTACCGATACACCAGCATTGGATAAATGGCTGATCATTTCACCCAAAGATGAGTTTTTCCCACCTACGAGTTCGACATCGTGTTTCCCTAATTTTTCCAGACCGATTACGCGCGCTTCCAAAGTATTTACTCCACTTTTTTTGCAGTATGAATGACCATCATTGGTATGAAATTATACGAAAGTGCCTAGATTAACCGTTTTACTAAGCGACAGTCATGTTAGATGAGTTTACTATAAAGATTATAGAGCACTAAGACAAATGTTTAAGGAGAATTTTGATGCCCGTAAGTAAAGAAATTAAACGGAGCGTATATTTTATTTCAGATGGTACAGCGATTACGGCTGAAACTCTTGGGCATTCACTACTTGCTCAATTTCCGAACGTTGATTTTGACATTCATATTATGCCTTATATCACCACTGAAGAAGCCGCGATGAACGTTGTTGCTGAGATCAATGCTTGTCAAAATAGAGATGGTTCTTTGCCCCTTGTTTTTGACACTTTGGTTGATCCACATGTTCGAGAAATCATCAACACAGCAAAAGCTGTAAATTTGGATGTTTTTGAAGGCTTAATCAGTAAATTATCTGATGAGCTTGGGACACCACCAACGACTTTAGTTGGTCAAACACATGCCGTAACGGATTCTGAATATTATAAGGCTCGTATTGATGCGGTTCACTTTGCGCTAGACAATGATGATGGTGCAAGAACTCGACATTATGATAAAGCAGATATTATTTTGATCGGAGTATCGCGTTCAGGGAAAACACCGACTTCAATTTACCTTTCTCTGCAATTTGGTATTCGTGTTGCGAATTATCCTCTCACAGAAGAAGATTTAGATGACAATCGTTTGCCTAAAATTCTCAAAGAACATAAGAATAAATTGTTTGGCTTAATGATCGATGCTGAGCGTTTGGTTGCGATTCGCAATGAACGTAAAGCGAATAGTCGTTATTCGAGTTTTAGTCAATGCCAAATGGAGTTGCGTGCGATCGAAGGTATTTATATTTCTGAAGGGATTAAATACTTAAATGTGACTGAAATGTCGATTGAGGAAATTTCAACGCGTGTTTTACAGATGACGGGTTTAAAACGTCGTATTGGATAAGATGAATGTTTATTGAGTATAGATAAAAAATCTATACTCAAATTTCTAATAAGAAAAACGGACAGATAAAATGAAAAACATCTTCATTTTTATTGCATTAATATTTAGCTCAATCATTTATGCCGAGACCTTAGCCCAGTTTGAAAATAGGGTATTTAAAAATTATAAAGACAAATCTTTTTATGATGTGAATCAGTCAATAGAGACTGAGATAGTGACTAAAATCCAAAATGATAAAGCAAGCTTTAGTTACTCTTTTCCTGCATTTCAAGATCACTATAATTTGAGAACTCATTATTCTCCTGACAAAAAAATAAAATTTTATACCTTCGATATCGGTGGAGGAGGAACAATGGGGGAGTTCTCTTCTTATTCACAAACACTTATTTACGGAAAGAATGTAGTTACTCCCATTGAGACTGGTTTCATTTTGGGTGTTAAACAAAGTTTGTTGAATAAACAGCCAATTTATTTGATCGAAAGTTATTATAAAGGAAGCAGTTGTGTTGGAACCTATGCTATTCAAGGCTTTAAATTGTCAGCATCAGGTAAGTTGGAAGCTACAAAGATTTTTCAAACTCAAACCAAGAAATCGTTATTGGATCAAATTACAGTTGATTATGATTGTAATCATCATATGGGCAGCAGTGATATGCCTGAATATATCCGTATCAGTAAAGACTTGAGTACTATAGATATTCTTTTATTAGACCAAAATTTCAGACCAATAAATAAGTATTTAAGATATGTCAAAAAAGATGCAGCTTATCAATATTTGAGTACAGTGAAGTAAGTATTTTTCTAAGTCATACTTACTTCATGATTTAGAGTGCTTAACTGTGTTTAATTTCCATCAGTAGGCTAAAGTTGTCTAAACGTTTTTGGGTATCGTATATATCACACGTGAAAATAAACTCATCAACATCATATTGTTGGATAATTTTACTTAGGCCCGCTTGAACAGTATTTTTCGAACCAATTTGAGCCATCGCATAAAAGTTTTGTATAGCAAGTTGTTCAGCGCTACTTGCAAGGCCTTCAGTCGATTTAACAGGAGGTTTAAGTTTTAAACTATCACCACGAATCAAGTTTAAAATACGTTGATAAGAACTAGTTGCTAAATATTGGGCCTCCTCATCCGTAGATGCAACAACAGTTGGAATACCCATTGATACATACGGTTGATCAAGATATTCAGAAGCTTGGAAATTGTCGCGATAAAGTTGAATAGCTTGTCCTAGCATGCGTGGAGCAAAATGTGATGCAAAAGAATAAGGAAGCCCAAGTTTCGCTGCTAACTGAGCACTAAAAAGACTAGAACCCAATAGCCAAACGGGTACATGAGTATTTTGTCCAGGTGTGGCAATAATTTTTTGATTGGGTTGAGGCGCTTTGAAATATTGCAGTATTTCTAATACATCCTGAGGGAATTGGTCTTCAGTCTCTTGGCGACCACGTCGAAGTGCTCGCATAGTCAAAGGATCTGTGCCAGGCGCGCGACCTAAGCCTAAATCAAATCGATTGGGGTAAAGTGTTGCTAGGGTACCAAACTGTTCAGCCACAACGAGTGGTGCATGATTAGGCAGCATAATGCCGCCAGAGCCTAAACGAATATGTTGCGTGTGTGCGGCGATAAAACCTAAAAGAACAGCGGTAGCGGAACTTGCGATACCATCCATATTATGGTGCTCAGCTAGCCAAAAACGTTCATAATTTAGTTGCTCTACATGTTGTGCGAGTTCAAGTGTATGATGAAGTGAAAACTCAATAGTTTTATCTTCACGAACAGGTGCCAGCTCCAGAACTGAAAACTTTATCTCTTGTAATGATTTCATCGAAATAACCTAAAACAATATATCGAAATAATACGATATATTGTTTTTGATGTATATCGAAATTTTTCGATATATTACCTCAATAATAAAAAAGCACCCGAAGGTGCTCATATTAAATATTTAAAATCAACGATTTTTGTACCAACCACGGTGTAAACCATTGTCGTGACGGTATTTGTAACGAGAGTTGTAATAACGTCTATCATCGTATGAGCGACGATTTTCATAGCGGTCATCATATCTTCGATTGTCTAGATCACGATCTTGGCCTACTTTTTGACCTAAAACAGCACCACCTGCAGCACCCAGAGCAGCACCTACATAACCGCCATTGGTTCCTGCTACATTACGTCCTACAGTATAACCACCGACACCACCTAATCCTCCACCAATAGCAGCTTCAGTTCGATCGCGTTTATTACTTGACGCGGCTGCACCACCTGCACCACCAATCGCTGAACCAATCATAGCTCCAGTATTACCACCGAGTTGTTGACCGATTGCAGTTCCAACAACACTACCCAGTGCTGAAGTCGCGGCAACACGAGTTGAATTATCCGCATGAGCAACAGACAGCATAGATGAGGTTGCAATAATAGTACTGTATAACCAAATTTTAGATTTCATATCGAAACTCCTTGTCCATTTTTGGAGACAATATTTTTTGCTTGAAGCAAATGTAACAAGAATTTTGAGCCAAAATATGGAGTGCAAGCCTCAGAGTTTGATTCTTTTAGAAGGGTTTTGTATTGCTTGTATTACAAATGGAGAAATTGTGAAGATTGCCTATATTGGATATACACACAGTTCAACATACAGCAGTATGGGTAAGGAATAGAGTACAATAAACGGAGTTTTTGATCGGATTTAAAAGATGTTGTTGGAAAAAATTTTGCAATCGCAAGGGTTTGGTTCTCGAAAATACTGTCAACAAATTATCAAAAATGGTTCAGTGACGATTGAAAACCAAATTTGTGATAATCCGAAGCAAAATTTCCCAACAGAACATTTAAGTTTTGAAGTTTTTGGCGAAGAGTATTTATTTCGCGAGAATGTTTATATCGTGTTAAATAAACCTAAAGGTTATGAGTGTTCTCACCAAGCAACGCATCATAAAAGCGTATTCAGTTTATTTCCCGAAATTCTTCTACATCGTGGTATTCAATGTGTTGGGCGGTTAGATCAGGATACAACAGGATTATTATTATTAACTGATGATGGTCAATATTTGCAAGCTTTGACCAATCCGCGTAAACATGTTCCAAAAGTTTATCATGTCACAACAGCAGACCCTATTACACAAGAGCAAAAACAGGCTTTAGAACAAGGTGTTGAGCTGAGAAATGAAAAAGGAATTTACGCTGCTACGGATGTTCATTTATTTTCTGAACATCAGCTTTCTATGACGATTCACCAAGGCGTCTATCATCAAGTTAAGCGAATGTTAGCTGCAGTTGGGAATAAGGTGGAAGATTTACATCGTCATCAAGTTGGTTTATTAGAATTGCCAAAAATTCCAGAGGGTGAGTGGCTGTATTTATCTGCTACACAAAAACAGCTTAGTCATAATATTGCACTGGAAAAGTAATTATTTGAGGAAGCAATGAAAGGTATTGAATTCATCATCCCGCATAAAACCCATTTGCTCATAAAGTCGATGAGATTCAATATTGTTTTTTTGGGTTTCTAAACTAATGCGTAAAGCATTTTCGTGTCTTGCAAATAAAATAGCGGTGTCGATGAGTTGTTTTGCTGAACCTTGTTTACGGTAGGATGGGGTTACATAGACATCATCTAAAATATAGTAGGTTTCACAAGCAACTGATGAAAACGCAAGATAAAGTAAGACAAATCCTGTAAAGACATTATCTTTTACATGAATAAAGATAACACTTTCCTTATTGTCAAATCGGTGCTTCAAAAATTGGTAGGATTGCTTAATGTTTGCAGAGGCACCATAAAATTGACGATATTCATCAAATAAAAAAGCAAGTTGTTCTAGGTCTTCGCGTGTTGCTCTCTTGACAATCATTCCTAAATCCTTGAGTTATAATTTTATTTGGATTGTCAGAATATCTAAAAAGATTCAGCTTAAAAATTAAAAACTTGTTTAAAAATGCAACATTGTTAACTTTTGTCACTTTCACCAAGCAAAGCATTTAGTTCTTCAAACAAATCTTCATGGTCATCTTCTAAGTCTGTAGATGTTGAATGATCAGCGGTTGTAGCATTTTTTGATTTTCTTAATTTCAGTAACTGTTCCATGTTGATGTTTTGGTTTTCAATCGCAAACGGGATAGATTTTGTCAAAACTACTTGTTTGAAGAAAAGTCGAACTGCTTGAGCAGGGGTGATACCTAACTGCTTAAAAACAGCAAAAGCTTGTTTCTTTTCCTGTGAATCAAGACGAACCTGATAAACTTCTGTTTTTCTCATGAAAAATATGACCAAATATTTTTTAATTATCGCTAGGTATTTTAAACGATCAAAAGCTAATTTCAATCGTTTTGAGTTGAAATAATGCTTTTTTTGTCATTACGTCATACTTACAATGTCAATTCATGGTTGGATCTAAAAATTCTTTGTAAATTACTGATCGGATCAATAAAACTAATTTCTTTTGCTAACAGTTGAAGTGGATGATTAAAGTCATCGTCTGCTTTGTGTAGCACGGTTGGATAAAAAGGATCATTTAGAATAGGAATATTTAGATGGTTGAGATGCACCCGAAGTTGGTGTTGTTTTCCAGTTTTGGGTGAAAGTTGATATTTAGCATGTTGGAAATTGTGTTCAAGTAATTCTATAAATGTTTCAGTATTTGCTGTTTTGTCATAGTTCACTCGCATGGTATAGAAGGGATGACCTTTTTCCATGTGTAATTCCAAAGACATTGGAAATTTGATTTCTGGTCGATATGCAGCGATAGCATGATAAGTTTTTTGTACTTTTCGTTCGGCAAAAAGTTGCTGATAGATTCCGCGTGATTCTGCTTTCTTACAGAAAAGCACTACGCCTGCAGTTTCACGATCAAGTCGATGTATTGGTGTTAGTTCAGCATATCCCGTTTGTTTTTTTAGTCTTACCAATAATGTTTCTTGAACGTATTGACCTGTTGGAGACATCGTCAGGAAATGTGGTTTATCTACGACAAGCAAATGTTCATCTTCAAATAGAATTTGATGCTCAAATGGCACATGTATTTCATGCGCCAGAAAACGATAATAGAAAATAAAAGTATTGGGCGTATACCTATCTCGAATACTTAATTTCATACCGTCTGAGGCATAAATTAATCCATCCTCAAAGCGTTGTTGCCACTCTATTGCTTGTATATGAGGGAATTGAACACATAAGTATTCAAAAATAGTCAATTCAGAGACATCATTGGGTAGAAAGACTTTACTGGCACTAACACCATTTATTAACGGAGGAGTAAATAGTGATTTTGCAGCTTTCATCATAAGATATTAAAGTAGGTAATTTAAACTGAAGGATGTGGGTAGATATTGTGTTTATTTTTAATGCTGTCATAGCATTCAATACACACTACTGCCATTTGGTTGAAATTACGAAATACATCAGTCATTTCTTGTTCTTGTGTAAAAACATATTCACATGCTAAGCACCAACCTTGAGGATTGGTTCGATCTGAAACGTTTTCAATAAATCCTAATGGATGTCCATGATTTTGAACTAAATGCCCGCATATGACAGCAGCATAGTTTTGACCGTGGCTTGTACAGTCAATTAATAAAGCTTCAGAAGACATATTGATCCTTTAATTTTTGAGATCATAATTGCATTAAAATGTAGCAGCTTTTCTTTACGGATTAGGCTTTAAAGCAGGGCAATGTTATCATAGCTGCTATCCCAATTTTGTTTTATTTGCCATGTCGTATTCAGTGAAATTTACCCTAAATCATGAACAAGACACTCAACGTTTTGCACAAGTCTTATCTCAGCAGATTCGTTCAGGCATTATTTATTTGATTGGTGATCTAGGTGCTGGTAAAACGACTTTCACACGCTACTTTCTTCAGAGTTTGGGGCATCAAGGCTCAGTAAAAAGCCCGACATATACATTGGTTGAGCCTTACACCATCAATGGTCAAGAAGTTTTCCATTTTGATTTATACCGATTAGATGATCCATATGAATTAGAGTTAATGGGTATTAGAGATTATCTTGAAACACCAAATGGGTTATTTTTATTTGAATGGCCATCAAAAGGTGGTGATGAAATTCCACAGGCTGATGTTGTTATTGATATACAAAAATCAGATGATGAGTTAACTCGTTTTGTGACATTAGATGTAAATTCACAGCAGCTAGCCGAAACTTTGCAGGAACAATTGCATGGTGCATGATTCAATACGTCGTATTCATACTCTCGATGCCGCACTAGCGAACCAAATTGCGGCAGGTGAGGTAATTGAACGTCCCTCATCTGTGGTCAAAGAATTATTAGAAAACTCAATTGATGCTGGTGCGACTGAGTTGATTATTCGCGTAGCTCAAGGTGGTTCAACACTGATAGAAATCATAGATAATGGTCATGGTATTCATTCAGATGATTTGTCGTTGGCTGTAATGCGCCATGCTACGAGTAAAATTAAAACTTCTGAAGATCTTCATGCAATTGTCAGTTTAGGTTTTCGCGGGGAGGCGCTTGCGTCGATTGCTGCGGTGTCACGTTTAACATTAACCAGTAGTCAAGATGAACAAGGAATTGGCTATCAGGTCGAAGTGAATGGTACTGCGTTTGATCATCAACAAGTTCAAGCTGTCGCTGCACAGAAAGGAACACATATTCGTGTGCAAGATTTATTTTTTAATGTACCTGCGCGCCGTAAGTTTTTAAAGAAACCAAGTACGGAATTTGGTCATATTGAAGAAATAGTTCGCCGTTTGGCTCTGACTCATTTTGATATTCGTTTTGTTTTAGAACACAACGACAATATTCGCCTGAATTTACCCGTCGCAGATAGTGGAGAGTTACGCTATCAACGTGTTCAACAACTATTAGGTCAACAATTCATTCAAAATGCGTATTGGATAGATGCTGAAAGTATCAATATGCGTTTGTCAGGTTGGTTAGGTCATCCATCTGATGCACGTGCTCAAGCAGACTTGCAATATGTGTATGTAAATGGTCGTATTGTAAAAGATAAAACAATTTCACATGCTTTAAGAATGGCTTATGACGGGATTTTGCATGGTCATCAGCATTCTTCGTACTTACTTTTTTTAGAAGTTGATCCAGAAAATATTGATGTAAATGTACATCCAACGAAGCATGAAATACGTTTTTTGAATCAGCGCGAAGTTCACGAGTTTGTGCGACACTATGCAAAAGAAACCTTGTCACAATTTCAAACTGCAAGTGCTGATTTAGCCCAAGCGATGAAAGTGGAAGAATTCACAACAAATTTTAATTATCAATCGCAACCTAAGTACCAAGAACAATTTAATTTACATCGTAATCATGTTGAAACTGAATTCTCAATAAATGATCAAAATCAGATTTCAACTGATTTACTTACAGAGTTTAATCAAAGTCGTCCACAAGCTGTGCAATATAATTCAGTACCGCAAGAACCAAGTTACAATGGTTCATTTCAACTCAATAACGCACTAAAAACTTATCTTGCTCCTTTACGAGATGAGAAAACATCATTTGAGCATGAAGATACTTCATCTGTGAAAAATGGTGACCTAGAGGGATTTAAAACTCGAGTAGACGAATTTCCACTCGGTATCGCAATTGCACAGCTTCATGGAATCTATATATTAGCTCAGAATACTGAGGGTTTAATTATTGTTGATATGCATGCCGCGCATGAACGTATTTTGCTGCAACAAATGAAATCAGCATGGGATAAACCTGAATTTTGGACATCACAGCAACTCTTAATTCCGAAAGTTGTTCCTATCACCCGTATGCAAGCCGTGCGAATTGAAGAATTACAACCTCAATTACAGCGTTTGGGTTTAGAAATCAACCAATATGGTGATGAACAAGTAATTGTGCGTGGTGTACCTGCCATTTTACAAAAAGCTGACTTTGATCGTCTGATTCCAGAGCTGTTAAATGATCTTGATCCAAATGATGAAGCAAGAGGCTTATTGCAAAAACGTGATGAACTTTTAGCAGGAATGGCATGTCATGGTGCTGTTCGTGCACATCGTCAATTGAGTTTATCAGAGATGAATGCTTTATTACGTCAAATGGAACAAACTGAGTTTGCCAGTCAATGCAACCATGGTCGTCCAACGTGGCGTGCATTCCCACTTCACCAACTAGATAAATTATTTGCTCGAGGAGAGTAGTTCTACATGTCAAATCAATTGCCCGTCATCAATTTAATGGGGCCTACCGCAAGTGGTAAAACAGCATTGGCATGTGAACTTTATGAGCGTGGAAATTTTGAACTTATTTCAGTCGATTCAGCTTTAGTTTATAAAGACATGGATATTGGTACTGCAAAACCAACTAAAGAAGAGCAGGAACAATATCCTCATCATTTGATTGATATTATTACACCATTAGAAGTTTATTCTGCAGCGCAATTCGTCGAGGATGTATGTCCACTGATTGATGATATGCACAAGAGAGGCAAGACCCCGATTTTAGTGGGTGGCACGATGCTTTATTTCAAAGCATTGCTGGAAGGGCTTGCAGATAACTTACCTAATGCAGATGCGAAAACGCGGGAAGAAATCGTAGCAAAAGCGGAACAAGAAGGCTGGCAAGCAGTTTATGATGAATTAGTTGCAGTTGATCCCATTGCGGGGCAGAAATTTAAAGTCTCGGATAAACAACGCATTATTCGTGCGCTCGAGGTGTATAGATTAACTGGCGAGCCGATAACAAAACTACAAGCAGAACAACCTAAAAATCAACCATACCGTTACACTTTTCATAACTACGCTTTGATGCCTGATCGGTTAGAATTACATAAACGCATTGAGCAAAGATTGAGCAAAATGTGGGATATTGGTTTTTTGAATGAAGTGGAGGAGCTAATTGTTAAATACGATTTAAATGACAATTTACCATCCATGCGGTCTGTTGGTTATCGTCAAGCTTTAGATTTTTTATTAAAAAGTGACTTAAGTCTCAAAAATAAAGTAGAAATGGAGAACAAAGCGCTATTTGCGACACGGCAACTTGCCAAACGTCAATACACTTGGTTACGTTCTTTGCAAGAAATACACGATTTTAAAACTTACGTGACGATAAAGCAGGCGAAAGAAGACTTGCGAAACTTCTTTGGATAAAGCAAAATTCGCAGGCTGTCTTTTTATAATTTTTAGTTGAAAAATAAAGATAGTTTTTTTGCGCTGATTTAAAATTTTTTTGGAGTTAAAAATGTCTAAAGGTCAAACTTTACAAGATCCGTTCTTAAATTCTCTCCGTAAAGAACGTATTCCAGTTTCTATTTTCCTTGTGAACGGTATTAAATTGCAGGGGCATATTGAGTCTTTTGACCAATATGTTGTTTTGTTAAAGAACACTGTAAGCCAAATGGTTTACAAACACGCTATTTCTACAGTTGTTCCTGCGCGTAACCCTCGTCCAGCTGGTGCTCAAGGTACTGGTGGCTTCCCAGCTCAAGGTGCTACAGGTGGCTTCGGTGGTCAAGGTGCTGCTGGTGGCTTCGGTGGTCAAGGTGGCGGCTTCGGCGGTCAAGGTGGCTTCGGTGGTCAAGGTGGCTTCGGTGGTCAAGGTGGCTTCGGTGGTCAAGGTGGCTTCGGTGGTCAAGGTGGCTTCGGTGGTCAAGGCGGCTTTGGTAGCCAAGGTGGCTTCGGTGGTCATCAAGGTGGCTTCGACAGCGAAACTAAATTCGAAGATGGTCAAGAAGACGAAAATAATCGTTAATTGATCATGATCGTTAAGAAAATGCCAGTCTAATTTCAGACTGGCATTTTTTTGTGTTTAAAAAGTCAGAATAAATATTATGGAAATGATTATTGCTGCTGCGTGTTGCAGTGTACTGGTATCGATTTTATTAAAGTTTTTAAAAACAAAAGGGTTTGATGTCTTTCAAATGATCGCATGGAACTATTTGAGTGCAAGCATCTTGTGTTTTTATTGGTTTAAAACTGACATCACGCATATCTCAATTCAGAATACTCCTTGGTGGCTTATTTTTCTTTTAGCTATTTTACTCCCTAGCATTTTCTTATGCTTAGCTAAATCATTGCAATTTGCTGGAATTCTTAAAACTGAAATAGCCCAAAGATTATCAGTTATACTTTCTTTACTTGCGGCCTACTTTATATTTTCAGAACAATTTAGCCAGTTAAAATTAATTGGTGTCGGTGTTGGGATAATCGCAGTCTTCGCTATTATTTTTGGACAGGCGACTGAGAAATCGCTTAAAGGCACCAGTGTAAGATCAGTGCTTTTCCTGTTAAGTGTTTGGGCTGGATATGCTGCAATTGATGTATTGCTTAAATATAGCAGTACTTTAGGGCTGCAGTTTGCAGTGACATTAAATTTAACATTTATAGCTGCATTTATTTTATCAATAGGCTATCTCGCATTTGCGCAACCAAATTGGCAACCTAAAAATATATTTATGGGTCTACTTCTTGGTGGGGTAAATTTCGCGAATATTGCCTTGTATGTAAAAGCACATATGATTTTTAAAGAGTCACCTGCAATCGTATTTGCTGGAATGAATATTCTTGTCGTCATGTTAGGTGTAGTTAGTGGCGTAGTGTTTTTTAAAGAAAAACTAACTACTTACACATGGATTGGTTTATTTGCTGGAATACTTGCGGTGCTGTGTTTAGCTAAATCAATGATGAATTAAGGGAGCTTTGACTCCCTTAAATAAAAATTATAAGCGAGTGAATACGACTTGATCTGGCAGTCGAGATTTAGGCAATTTTGCATTAAAGTCATTTTCACTACGATAACCTAGAGAAACAACAACGGATGCCTTTAAACCTTTTTCAGCTAATCCAAATTCTTGATTGATAGTATCTCGATCAAAGCCTTCCATTGGGGTTGCATCAATTCCTTCTAATCCTGCAGCGAATAGTAGTTGCCCAAGTGCAAGATAAGTTTGATTTTCCATCCAAGCAGAGAGATTTTTGAGTTCATTACGATAAAACTCAACATAGCCTTTACGAGTATCTCGTTGCCCTTGTTTTGCGGTTTCATCTTTGAAGCGACCATTTAGTTCATCTTGTTGTAGTAATTGTTCTAAGTATTCAGCGCTGATATCAGTACGAGTACAAAATACAAGAGTATGCGAAGAATTTAAAACTTTTGCTGAATTATAAATATAATTACCAGTTAGGGCCTTCGCAATTCTTTGTTTCGCCTCATCGGTTTCAGCAATTAAAAAGTGCCAAGGCTGAATATTTACTGAAGAAGGGCTAAAACGCAGAACTTCGAGTAGTTTTTCAAATTGTTGTTGTGGAATTTTTTTCTCTGCATTATATGCCTTTGTTGCATAGCGTGTTTTGGCAGTAACTAGAACATCCATCCGTCTTTCACTCAATTAGAAATTTTAATGATTTTACTTGATATTAATTACATCGAAAGTAGCTAAATGTGATTTTTTATATAGATTTAAGTTTTACGAACGGTGAATAAGTTAGTCAAAAATATTCTACGTTTTTACTCGATTAATATGACCATTTTTTGAAATCTAGCTTAAAGTTTTCTTGCTCATTAATCTCAAGTATCCAAGCCGTATCTTCACGCCAATCACCAAGGACAATACGCTTTTTATTGATAACTTCGTGAATTTCAGGGCGATGGGTATGACCGTGGATTAAGAAATCTACTTGATGAATTGCATTTTCAACTGCATGCAGATTCACATCCATAATGTCATAACTTTTTAGTTGTTTAGTTTCACTACTTTTTTTACGAAAACCATTGGCAAGTTTTTGTCTAAAATTTAAAGGTGTACGCTTTAGAATGCCCAATAAGATTGGATTACGTATCACTTTGCGAAAACGTTGATAAGCAACATCATCAGTACATAAAGCATCGCCATGTTCGAGGCGAAACTTCCTATGATTAATTTCTAGAATATAAACATCAGGTAAAAGCGTAGCATTAAATAATGCTAAAAACTTCTTACCCAAAACAAAATCTCGATTTCCAACTTGGAAATAAACATGATTATTTGCAGCTGTAAATTCTTGTAAGGCTGTAATAATTTCATCTAGCCATGGGGCACTATAATCATCACCAATCCAAGCATTAAACCAATCACCTAAAATATAGAGTTGAGTGTTTTTATTTTTATATTCTTTTAATAAAGCCAAAAACCCTCGAACGAGTCGAGGGTGATCAGGTGACAAGTGTAAATCTGATATAAACAGATAAGTCACAAAGAATCCTGTTGGATAAAATTATTCAGAGATAATTTTAGCAGATTCGATAACTACATTCTCTAAAGGAACATCAGCATGATAACCACGGTTACCAGTACGCACACCTTTAATTGTAGCTACAACATCCATACCTTCTACAACTTTACCAAATACTGCGTAACCCCAACCTTGTGCTGTTTTACCAGTGTGGTTTAAGAAAGAGTTATTTTTTACGTTGATAAAGAATTGAGCTGACGCAGAATGAGGAGCTTGCGTACGTGCCATAGCAATTGTGCCTTCATCGTTGCTTAAGCCGTTGTCAGCTTCATTTTCGATAGAATCACGAGTAGCTTTTTCTTTGAAGTTTTCGTCCATGCCACCGCCTTGGATCATGAAACCATCAATCACACGGTGGAAAATTACGCCGTCATAGAAACCGTCACGTACATATTCTAAGAAATTTGCAACCGTTTTTGGTGCTTTTTCAGCGTTAAGCTCAAGAACAATACGACCTTTGTTGGTGTTTAATTCGACTTGAGGAAAACTCATTACATTAATCTCCTAAACATGGGCAAATTGACCATGGGTTTTTGGTTGAGAGAAGCATAAGCAAACTGTAAACTACAAGGCAAGTAAAAAACGTTAAAATCTTTGATAAAAACCAAAGTTTGCGTTTTAATTTTCTATTTTTTAACAAGCAAGAAGTGATTTACACCTTATGAAGCCAAATGATGTTGTTTCAGAACTGCCAAAGACCCCGACGAATACTCATGCCTCTGTCGATGCTGCGCAGCAAGAACAACAGGCAGGCTTAGATTTCGTTCGCCAAGTAATCACTGATGATTTAAAAGAAGGTCGTACTCAGAAAGTTGTGACACGTTTTCCGCCTGAACCAAATGGTTATTTACACATTGGCCACGTGAAAGCGATTTGCCTAAATTTCGGTATTGCCGAGGAATTTGACGGCTTATGTAATCTGCGTTTTGACGATACTAATCCTGATGCCGAAGATCAAGAGTATGTAGATGGTATCGCCAATGACGTGAAATGGCTCGGTTTCGACTGGAATGGTGAACCTCGTTATGCTTCTGGCTATTTTGATCAACTTTATACATGGGCGGTTCAGCTCATTAAGCAAGGCGATGCTTATGTCGATCTGCAAACGCCTGAAGAAATTAGACTTAATCGCGGTAACTTTGTAGAGCCAGGTAAGAACTCACCTTATCGTGATGCCACTGTAGAAGAAAACTTAGCGCGTTTTGAACAAATGCGTAACGGTGAAATTCAGGAAGGTGGTGCTGTTTTACGTGCCAAAATTGATATGGCGAGCCCAAATGTTCACATGCGTGATCCGATCCTATACCGTGTATTACATTCAGAACATCATCAAACAGGGGATAAATGGAAAATTTATCCAATGTATGATTACGCTCATCCATTATCTGATGCTATCGAAGGGATTACGCATTCTTTATGTACATTAGAGTTCCAAGATCATCGCCCATTCTATGACTGGATTGTTGAAAAAGTTCACTCTGATGCAGTTCCTCGTCAGTATGAGTCTTCACGTCTAAATGTGGATTATACGATCACCTCTAAACGTAAACTGCGTAAATTGGTTGAGGGTGGTTATGTGAATGGGTGGGACGACCCACGTATGCCTACCGTTGTTGGTATGCGTCGTCGTGGTTTTACTCCAGAAGGTTTACGTGATTTCTGTAAGCGTGTAGGTGTGTCTAAAACGGATGGTATTGTTGATGTAGCAATGCTTGAATTCTGTATTCGTCAGTCATTAGAAAATACCGCAGCACGTGGAATGGCTGTACTAAATCCACTTAAAGTGACTCTGACGAATTTAGCTGAAGAGTTAGATCTAACGCATGCCCGCCATCCAAACGTTGATATGGGCGAGCGAATTATTCCCTTAACTCGTGAAATCTATATTGATCGTAAGGATTTTGAAGAAGTCCCACCTAAAGGTTTTAAACGTTTAATTCCTGATGGTGAAGTACGCTTACGTCATGCTTATGTGATCAAATGTGATGAAGTGATTAAGGATGCGAACGATGAAGTTATTGAACTTAAATGTTCAATTGATCCTGAAACTTTAGGTAAAAACCCTGAGGGGCGTAAAGTTAAGGGGGTTATTCATTGGGTATCAGCAACTAAAGGTGTACCTGCAGAAGTTCGAATCTATGATCGTTTGTTTACTGAAGCGGCACCTGATGCAGATGATGACTTCTTAGCAAATCTTAATCCTGAATCATTAAAAGTTGTGCAAGCTGTGATTGAACCTGCTTTAGCTCAGGCAAAGCCTGAAGATCGTTTCCAATTTGAACGAGAAGGGTATTTTGTTGCAGATCAGCATGATCATAATGCTGATAAACCTGTATTCAATCGCATTCTTGATTTGAAAGATAGTTTTAAAGTCGATAAGAAATAAGACAGCAAAAAGGGGGAATATCC
>NZ_JADKPY010000068.1:0-56087 GCF_015351505.1 Acinetobacter sp. SK-43 | reverse complement strand
AGTGGGGAATATCCCCCTTTTTTATATCCTAGATAGTTGCCTATCTTAAAATATCAATCAATCTTAATTTCCTGGATTTATGTGGTAAAAGTAAACTATTAAAGTTACTAATAAAAACACAGCAAGTGCTAGGTAGGTGTTAACTGTATGAAAGCTTTTAATAAATTTTAGGATGTTCATTTCTATACCACAACAAAAATAAGACAAAAATGTAATTTTTAATATACATTTCGATTATTATTGTAACTCTAACCAATTATTTTTCAATAATCGTTGTCATGAGAATTAAATAATTACGTGTATTAAATTGTTAATATTAATAATAGTTCTTATTTGTTAGATAAAATTAATATCTAATCAATACACAACGTAATCATGATTTAGCAAATTTGACATAAATATTGCTGAATAACCATAGAGCAACTTTGTTCTAACTTATCAGCATATAATTGATTATCTGTTCTTAGTTGTGAAATCGAAACGCCTGTTTGTCTTATTTCACAAGTATGACCGATTAACCATCGTTCGAAATTATCTTTATTAATTTCGATATGAAATTGTAATCCCAAAATATTCTTGCCAATTTGGAATGCTTGATTTGGGTAAAGTTCAGAGCTTGCGAGTAGCGTAGCTTCGTCTGGCAAATCAAAAGTATCTCCATGCCAGTGTAAAACATGAATATTTTCAAGAGGACTTAAAAGATTATTCTCTTTCTGATTTATTTTTAATTTATCCCAACCGATCTCTTTTGTATGACCAGCATAAACTTTTGCACCTAGAGCATAAGCAATCAATTGCGCGCCTAAACAAATCCCTATAGTAGGTTTGTTGTCTTTTAAGCGTTGTTTTAGTCCTTCTATTTCATGAATTAAAAATGGGTAATCTTCTGATTCATATACGCCAATTGGACCACCAAGGATAATCGTTAATCCTTCATAGTTTAGTGCTTGAGTTAGATCATCTACACCAGCCTCAAAATACCTTACTCTAAAACCTAATTGATAGAATACATCTTCAAGAGAGCCGAGGTCTTCAAACGCAAGATGTTGAATTGCATAAATTGTCTTTGGAAATGAAGTTCGGAGATTCATAAATTTGATTAAACTCTTTTATTAATTTTGATTGAATTTTTTATTCAACAAGCTGACCTTGTGATATTAACTGGTACACCAATCGGAAAGCAGTAAGCTGTATTGTAGCAAATCATGAAACTGATGTGACCAATAACCACCTTCTCTAAGACAACCTTTAAAATCAGTGCATCACCTTGTTTGGTCAATGACAGGAAGAAACCGATGATACCTGGGATAATAATTGCCAAATAAGGCGCTTTGTTTTTATTGGTCAATGATAAGGATGTAGGAAGATAACCAGCGCGTGATAATGCAAAAAATTGGCGAGAATAAGCATAAATAATGGAAAAGAAGCTTGCAATCAGTCCAGCTAAACCAACGAAATTAACAAAAGTTGCTAACCAAGAATCCTTACCATACACAGTAATGAGTGCATCAACTAAAGGGGCTCCAGAATTTTTTAATGTATCTGCACCTGCGGCACCAACACCTAAGATCAAAATCAGTAATGCGAAAGTCGTCAGGATCAACATTGCACCAATTAGTCCACGAGGGAGAGATTTCTGAGGTTCTTTTGCTTCTTCAGCTGCTAGAGGGACACCTTCAACGGCGAGAAAAAACCAGATGGCAAAAGGTACTGCTGCCCATATGCCTATATAGCCATTCGGTAAGAAGGCGTTTGCACCTGCTGCTGAAGTGGTAGATATATTAAAAAGATTAGAAAATTGGAAATGTGGCAGCATTGCTGCAATAAAAACAATCAATGCTAGAACTGCAATCGAAGTGATTGCAAAAATAATACTTAGCGCTTCACCAGCACCCTTTAAATGAATCCCCATAAAAATGAGATAACAGGCTAGATAAATCATCCACCCATTGATACCAAATAATGATTCACAATAAGCGCCAATAAACACAGCAATTGCATCAGGAGCGATTGCATATTCAATCAATATCGCTGTGCCTGTCAGGTATCCGCTGAAAGGTCAAAATGCTAAACGTGCAAAACTATATCCGCCACCTGCAGTTGGCATCATAGTCGACATTTCTGACATTGATAGGCATAAGCACAAATACATAATCGCAACTAAAATGGTGGCAATAAACATTCCGCCCCAACCACCTTGAGCTAGTCCAAAATTCCAAGCAGCGAAATCCCCTGAAATAACATAAGCTACACCGAGCCCAATCAATAACACCCAACCAACAGATCCTTGTTTAAGTTGGCGTTGTGAAAAGTATTCATCTGAGTTAATAGACGTATCATTTGCAGTAAATGAGGGAGATTTTGAGTGATTCATAAAACACTCCAAGAAGATTTATTCATCTTATGAACTGCAAAACTGATGCCTAAAATGTCGTTAGATGGGTTAGAAGAGTGTTTTTTATTCCATTTGGTAAAATATTTGGGGTTTTTATAAATTTATGGCTATTTTTTATACACTGAATTTGTTTGTTTTTAGCGCTGATGGCTTGGCTTTTTTTAGAAAATGCTAAAATTTGGTGCATTTTTAAATTGAAGCTGACCAAATCAGAACTAGTTCATAACTGCTCTGATTCAATCAGCCAAATATAAATATGATTATTGAATTTTTTGTTCTAACCATTGGAACAATTGTTGGTAAACGTTTTCACGAACAGGTGGCGCCGACAGAACAAGATCATGTAAACCATTATGAATTGCTAAAGTTTGTACATCACCTTTCATTTTCTTAGCATTGTGAATCATATCTTTCACATCAAGAATCACATCGCTTTGCTGCGCATCTATACCCCATTTTTTAGGATATTTAGATTGATGGGAATGCATGATCAGCGTTGGAATTTTCAAACTTACACCACGATGAATTTCTTTTTGCGCTTCATGAATCGCGTGAACGAAACACAAATGTACAAATGGCATAGATTTAGGTTTCCAATCTAAATTGAAATCCCACTCTCCATAAAAGTCTTTATGCAAACTTGGGGTATACCAAGGGTTTAGCCCACTTGGAAATTTGGCATTGGGTAAATGTTTACCTGCTTCACTTAATAGAGGAATACCGACTTTTTTCTCAATCACACTTTTATAAAAGTCATAAAATGGGCTATTTGCCCATAATGCTTTAATTAAACGATGATCAGGATAATGCGCAGCATATAAGGTTGAGATGAGTCCACCCGTTGAATGTCCTGCCAATAGAACTTGATTATGATTTTCTTTAGCGATCATCTCGAGTGCTTTACTGATTTCAGCATCATATTCTCTTAAATCAAGTACATAATACAATTTCTGATGCGGAAGCTTCGAACGACCATATTTTCTTAGGTCGAGCGCATAAAAGTCATAACCTTGTTGATTAAATTTTTCAGCCATTTCGGTTTGAAAAAAATAATCAGCAAAACCATGAATATACAAAACAGCTTTTTTTGTTGGGTTGTGGGCTTTTTTTCGAATTAATGTTGCCACGACTTTGCCATCGTAATCATCAGCAAAATTTAAAGTCAGTTGCTGATAATCCTCACCTAATATATCTGTTTGATATGTATGAAGGTTTGAAGTATTCATTGTTATAGATCGAGTCAAAATTCATTAGCAAACACATTAAATGAAAACTATAAGTTGTCAATCCAAATCTGCGACATTGGCAGTTCTCTAAACAGCTAGATTTTTATTTTTATTAAAAAATCGTTAAGCTATGTGCTGTTGTTTTTGACTGACGAAATTATGAAACAAGAAACTGCACTGAATATACTCAAAGCTGGGGAAAATGTTTTCCTAACAGGTTCAGCTGGTGCAGGTAAAACCTATACGCTCAATCAATACATCATGTACCTCAAGGCGCGTAAAGTTCCAGTAGCGATCACTGCATCTACTGGAATTGCCGCGACGCATATGAATGGTATGACTATTCATACTTGGGCAGGGATTGGAATTAAAGATAGCTTGAGTGATGATGATCTTAAGCGTATGAAAGAGCGTAAGTATTTAAAAGAACATTTAGAAAATGCTCAGGTTCTTATCATAGATGAAATTTCAATGCTGCACGCTAAGCAGCTAAATCTTGTTAATCAAGTCTTAAAATATTTTAAAGAAAGCGATGAGGCTTTTGGTGGCATACAAGTGATTGTTGCGGGAGATTTTTTCCAGTTACCACCCGTAGGTCGAAACGGTGAAGCCAACCGTGATAAATTTTCCTTTATGTCTGATGCATGGGTTGAAGCTAAATTTCGAGTTTGCTATTTAACCGAACAACATCGTCAAGACGATGAAATTCTTAACCAAATTTTAAACGCTATTCGTGCTCAAAGTATTCAAAATCACCATATCTCAGCATTGCAGCAGTCTAAACATCACGATATAGGTGAGACGTTTACACGACTTTATACACATAATATGGATGTTGATAACATTAATTATCAGCATTTGAATGAAATTGATAACGAGAGCCATCAATTCAATGCGGTTGTTGATGGAAATGAAAAACTGATTGAAACCTTGAAATCATCTGTTCGCGCTCCAGAAGAACTTACCTTGAAAAAGCATGCCAAAGTTATGTTTGTAAAAAACAATTTTGATATGGGATATATCAATGGAAGCTTGGGAGAGGTGATTGGCTTCGAGGAAGATGATACACAAGGGATCTTGCCAAAAGTTAAATTGACGGATGGAACAACATTATTGGTTGAGCCAGAAACATGGTCAATTGAAAATGAAGCAGGCAAAGTGATTGCAAGTTTTCAACAAATTCCATTGCGTCTAGCATGGGCGATTACGATTCATAAAAGCCAAGGAATGACTTTAGAAGCTGCCGAAATCAATCTTACCCATACTTTTGAAAAAGGTCAGGGGTATGTCGCGCTTTCGCGTTTAAAATCACTAACAGGTCTAAAACTTCTTGGATTTAATGAGCAAGCTTTAGAGTTGGATAGTTTAGCAATAAAAGCTGATCGCCGTTTTCAAGAGCTTTCGAGTGAGGCGGAAATCAACTTTGAACAGATGGATTTGACAACTCAACATAATGCCTTTATTCGACACTGTGGGGGAACTTTGAACCCGACCGAAATTAGTCGAAATGAGAAAAAATTAAGCAAAGGAGCTAAGCAAAATTATGCGGCTGCTACTTTGGATGAAACGAAGGCATTGTTTGAGGGTGGTTATGAAATTGAAGATATTGCTCACGAGAGAGGTTTGACTCCAGCTACCATCATCAATCATTTATCGCGCCTTCACAAAGAGCAAGGTTTGGATATTTCAGTTGCACATCCTGGTGATGAAGTTGTTGAGGAAGTTCGAAAAATCTATAAACGATTGAGCAAGCGTAAAAATCCAGAACATTTTACGGATGATGGCTCTATTAAATTACGCCCGATTGTTGAAGCAACTAGTCCGAGAATGGCTTATGATCAGGTGCGTTTAGCATTGTTATTTATAGAATAGGACGGCCATATGCCTCATATCATAGTGAACTATTCAGCTAACTTGATTGATTTAGATGAACTTCAATTATTAGAGCAAATTAATTCAACATTGCTTGATTCGAAGCAATTTGTCGAACAGGACATTAAGTCACGAATTTTCAAAGATCAGAGTTTTTTAATTGGTATAGATCTGCATTTAGAAGCATATATTCATCTCAAGTTATATCTGTTAAGTGGTCGAACTGCAGAACAGAAAAAGCAACTTGGTGAAGCACTTTTACAGGCACTTAAAATAAAAAAATATTTACAATCTGATTCAGATTTTAAAACACAAATTTGTGTTGAAGTTATTGATATAGATAAAGATAACTATTTTAAAGATGTCATTTGAAACTGGTTTTCAAATGACATCATAGATAACGTTATTCTAATTTAGAAGTTCAATATCGACATATTGCCGAATCAAATTATCATCCAACATATGTACATAATCTAAAAATGCGACATTGAAACTACCCACAGTCTGAGCATGTTCATACGCCAATTTTCCAGCTATAGCAAAATGTATATGGGATGCAAGTGCAGCAATTGTAGGCGTGCTTACAGCGTGATACGCAGCAGTCAATGCACCTAATGCACAGCCAGTTGCCGTTATTTTAGGTTGAAGATAGCAACCACCATTCACCTGAATCACTGTATTTAGTTGTTTTGAAATGATGAAATCGGATTCACCAGAAATCGCAATACACTCTGAATATTGCAATAAGCTTTTTGCTTGTTCATAAACATCTTGGCTGTTTAATGTGCTGTCTACACCTTTCGATTCTGTTTGATTACCAGCTAGGGTGCTAATTTCAGAAGCATTTGCCCGAATAATATTGGGTTTAAAGTTTAATAACTGGTCTACTGTCTCGCTCCGCCATCGCAAAACTGCTCCATAACCTACTGGATCAAGTACCCAAGGCGTTTGCTGCTGCTGTGCTGTCCGTGCAGAAATGAGCATCGCTTGCGTTTGTTCCGTCGTGGGGGTCCCAGTATTGATACTAAGCGCGGAACTAATTTTAGTGAATGCTTCAGTTTCAAAAGGATTGTCGATCATGGCTGGAGAAGCACCAGCAGCAAGCAAGATATTCGCAGTGTAATTCGTTGCAACGCTATTGGTGATACATTGAACAAGAGGGGCTTTGTCTTGTAAGGAATGCCAAGCCTCAATCACTTGATCAATAAGCTGTTGTTTTAAAGACATATCGAATCCTTACTTTATGAAACTAGTTGCTAAATTTTAGCGTGTAAAATAGTGGTCTTGATGTTTACATTGGCGACAAATCAACGAAACATAATCTTTTGCATCATAATCAACAGCAAGATCATTCGAACCACAATACATACAACGCTTTACTGAATAAAAATTTAAACGTGGTTCAATCTTGCGCCATGACTTCCAAATTGGTTGGAAAAAAATACTTTCATCATAACCAAGAAATTTAAATAACAAGACTTCACTCATTTTACTCAACGGAATGTTATGAGGCCTTGGTAAAGTGCTTGTTTCCCAACGCTCAGTTGTTGCTCGTTCTCGATACTGCTCTAAGGTTTTTTTCAAGAGATTAGTGTTAATAAACTTTTCATTTTTAACTTGTAGCGCTTTTTGCTTATACAAATATTCCAATGCAGTTTGAATCAAATAAAAGAGTTGACCAACAGCTAGATTTTCCATTAATCGATAGCAAAAGCCTTGAAAAGAGCGATTACCTGCAATTTGGATACCCCACGTACGACAGTAAAATTGCATAAACTGGACAATTTCTTGATATAAAACAAGATAAAGTGCATCTTTTACTTCATCTACTGTTTTAAATGGAAGGCCTAAACTTAAATTTTCGTAAAACCAATATCGAAGTTGCTGAGCAACACTGAATAAACTCGGATCAGAATAGCCATCAAGTCTTATATTTAAGTAAAAACTTTCTGTCTCGATACTTGAATCTGGAGATTTTAAGATTCCACTATTTAATAGCTCTTTAACAATTTGATTTTGAAATAAATAGTTTGGAGTAATCTCATGATACTTAATATTTTTCCAATGAATGAGTTCATCATGTTGAACATCTTCACGGGCATATCCATCAAGTAGACTTAATAAGAACAACTTATGAATAAAGCTGAGCTGATTCAAGCTGTAGATGACTTCGTCTTTAGCTTTGTATTTACGCAGTTCTTGAATTTTTGTTTGTTGTGTTTGTTTCTTACGCTGAGCTGTACATTGATCACAATGGCAATTTAACTTACTGCTACTTGTAAATACTCGATGTTGGCAATGGCTACATTCGTGAAATTGAATTTCTTGTGAATATTGTTCAGCCTCAACCCAATACATTGAAGCGTGGCATAAAGGGCAATGGCTACTTTCATCTAACTGTTTTTGTAGAATCTGTAATTCCATTGAATTATTACCTCTGAACCTCAAAACGGTAATTATACATGTAGAGCATAATCTATGATGTAAAGATTAAAATAGATTTACAACGATGAGATGAGTTGGATATTTGGCAATTATATTGAGGTGAAATTGAAGATATTCCGATTGGATAAAATCTCAAATGCTGTTGTTGAACAATATTAAAGTGTGAATCGGTTCTTATTAGTTTATCAATATGTGATTTTATTGAAAAATCTTCTAATTTTAAGCAATTAAATATGCTTAAGTCTGATTGACTGTTACTCAGCATTATAATAAATATGTATCTCAGATGGATCTATTTTGCATTACGGAGCGATTTATGCAAAAAAACTCACTCATGAAAGGACTCATGGGCATGTCATTAGCTTTATGCAGTTTGATGACTTTTGCAGCTACACCTGAAGGTTTTTGGAAAAGTATTGATGATCGAACTGGTGAACAACTTTCAATTATCGAAATAAAAAAGAAACCTGATAATACATATACTGGAACGATTGTGTATCGCTATCCAGTGCCAGGTGGAGCAGTATTGACGAACTGTGTTAAATGTCCTGAACCTTTTAAAAATAAACCAATTTTAGGACTGCAAATCGCTTGGGGTTTGAAAGAAGATCCTAAGAAACCGAATCAGTATATTGATGGTCGGGTCTTAGAGCCTAAAACTGGTAATATTTACAAAGGTAAAGCTCAGTTAAGTGCAGATGGTAAGCGTATGCGTATGAGAGGCTATATGGGCATCTCTGCACTAGGTCGTACGCAGGTATGGATTCGTACTGATAGCGCAAATCCATAATTTATACTTATTAGGAAAGCCCGAACAAAAATATCAGGCTTTTTTATTTGAATAAAATATTGAAATTATGTGAACAATAACGATTAATCATGTTGCTTTTATAGTCAAAAGAACTCATGCGTACAGTGTAAATTGTTTAAAACTATGTTAGTTTTCGCGCATTAAATCTATAAAGATGAATAATTTAGTTTTTAAAATGACGGGGTTAATATGTTGAATCAAATGCTCATGAAAGGAATCATGGGGCTTAGTTTATCGTTTGTGAGTGCGTTAGGTTTTTCTGCGTCTATCGAAGGTTACTGGAAAAGTATAGAAGAGCGTACAGGTGAGCAGCTTTCAATTGTTGAGATCCGTAAAGGAAATGATGGGCGTTATCACGGGAAAATTGTCTATCGTTATCCAAATTCACATGGTATTGCCTTAACAAACTGTTCAAAATGTCCTGCACCTTTTACCAATAAGCCGATATTGGGACTGCAAATTCTTTCAGGATTTAGAGAAGATCCAAATAAACCTGACTCATATATTGATGGTCGTGTGTTGGAACCGACTTCGGGTCGCATCTACAAAGGCAAGGGTGTTGTGACTGGCGAAGGAAAGCGTCTTCGTATGCGTGGTTATATGGGTGTTTCTGCTCTCGGGCGAACGGTTGTTTGGCTAAGAACGGATAGTGCTAATCCATAACTTCTAAATGAATAAAAAAACCTCGATTAATTCGAGGTTTTTTGTTGGGTTGAATTTGATTAAACAGGGCATGGTAAATTTTCGTCCTCCTGACAGATTTTTTTAGCAGTGAGTAAGGCTTGTACCTTTTTGGTTGGGACTTTTTCTTTACCTAAGGCATCGTAAGTATTCACAATATTTGTTACTTCAATTGGTGTAATACAAATGCCTTCTGCTGATAAAAAGACTGAAATAACTTGATGATCAATTCCAGCCGTTGCGAGATCGTGAATTGCTTTAATGTTTTCTAAACGATGTAGATGCGCTTTTAATTCCATAATAAAACCCTCACTTGTTATTTTTACATACCTACTTTGGCATATATGATTAAGCAATAACCGTGCACAAAATGTTAAACACAGCAAAAAAATGTAAGTTAGTCGATGAGTGACATTTGCTTTTGTATTTTTGATTTAAGAATGGAAAACAGTGTTGTAATTTTGTCTAAACGATAAGTTGATTCAACGTTTAAATTTGAAATTCGTTTATACAAACCCAATAAAACTAATCAAAGTGATACTGTGGTTCTAAAGACAGGATTTATAAGTTGGCGTATGATTTGCAAATCAAGAAGTCTTGCCAACAAGACCATCTAACGACATGATGAAAGATTAAGGATTACTGATGAATATTGCGGCGCAACCTCCTGTACAAGCAGATCAAACCATTTATTTGAAAGACTATCAAAAACCATCTTTTTTAGTTGAATCAATCAACTTAGATATACAAGTCTATGATGATCATACGATTGTTGATTCAACATTAGTGATGAAGAGACAAGCGACAGGTGCTTTAATCTTATTAGGACGTGATTTAGAACTTAAATCTATTCAACTCAACGGTGAATTATTAACTGCCGATCAATATGAGTTAGATACAGAGCAATTAAAGATCACCGATGCACCAGATGAGGTCATTATTCAAACTCAGGTGATCATTCACCCAGAGTCTAATACCCAACTGGAAGGTTTATATAAGGCGGGTGATTTATTTGTTACCCAAAATGAACCTGAAGGTTTCCGCAAAATTACCTTTTATCCAGATCGCCCTGATGTATTGTCTGTCTTCACAACGCGTGTAGAAGCAGACAAAAAATATCCTGTTTTATTGGCAAACGGTAACCTACTGGAAACGGGTGAGGCAGGTGAAGATCGTCATTTTGCAATTTGGCAAGATCCAACCAAGAAACCAAGTTACTTATTCGCCTGTGTGATTGGTGATTTAGCGGTATTGAGAGATCGTTATACAACTTCTGAAGGTCGTGATGTTGCCTTAGAAATTTACGCGATCGAGAAAGATATTCCAAAATGTCATATTGCGATAGAAGCATTAAAGCATTCGATGCGTTGGGATGAGGAACATTATGGTCGTCCTTATGATCTCGACAACTATATGATTGTGGCTGTCAGCCAATTCAACATGGGTGCGATGGAGAATAAAGGCTTAAATATCTTTAATACCTCTTGTGTACTCGCTGATGAAGAATTTACGACTGATGCAGCAATCATGCGTGTTCAATCGGTGATTGCACATGAATATTTCCATAACTGGACTGGTAACCGTATTACTTGTCGTGATTGGTTCCAGCTTTGTTTAAAAGAAGGCTTAACTGTATTCCGAGATCAGTCTTTCTCTGAGGATTTACAGTCGGCAGCAGTACAGCGTATCGATGATGTTGCCGTATTAAAAGCACATCAATTCCCTGAAGATGCAGGTCCTTTATCTCATCCTCCTCGTCCAGATCATTTTGTGGAAATCAATAATTTCTACACAGCGACAGTTTATGAAAAAGGTGCGGAAATTAACCGCATGATGGCAACACTTTTAGGTAAAGAAAAATACCGTAAAGGCACAGATGAATATTTCCTTCGTCATGATGGTCAAGCGGTTACTGTTGAAGATTGGGTTGCTGCACTCAGTGCAGGCTCAGGTGTGGATTTATCAAATTTCCTTACGTGGTATAACCAACCTGGTACACCTAAGCTAGAAGCAAAAGGTGAATACGATGCGGCTGCAAAGACCTATCGTTTAAGCTTGAAACAAAGTCTAAAAGCACATCCTAAATATCCAAACTTGAAAGCTGTGCCAATCCCAGTTGCTTTAGCATTGTTCAATGCAAAAACAGGTGAACAGTACACTTTGCACAGTGCTGATCTATTTGTAAATGATGTGAAAGATGGCGTTTACTTATTTGATCAAGATGAAGCCACTATTGAATTTACAGATGTGACCGAACAACCAGTCGCTTCATTACTACGCAATTTCTCTGCACCAGTGAATTTAAGCTTTGATTATTCAAATGATGATCTAGCTTTCTTGATTCAACATGAAACCAATGGTTTTAACCAATGGCAAGCGACACAAACGTTGCTAGAACGTATTTTATTAGAAGATCATCAAGCAGATACCTACATCCAAGCAATTAAAAATACTTTGCCTGATTTGGTTAATAAAGATCCTTTACTTGCATCACGTTTGTTTGATGTTCCAAGTGAAAGTTACTTAGGTAGCCGTATCGATCAAGATTATGAACCAGGATTAGTACGTGAAAAACGTGAAGCAGTTATAAATCGTTTGGCACGTGAACTTGGCTCGTTCTGGAAGGAAACCTATTTAGCGCTTGATCCTGACTTGCAGAAAGAATTTTCTTTGGCAATGGGTGTGCGTGCATTGAAAAACATCATGTTAAATATGTTGGCGCGTCAAGGTGATGAATCTGCTTTCGATTTGGCTTATCAGCAGTATCAGCAAACAGGAAATATGACTGAGCGTTTAGGTGCTTTGCGGGTTCTTGTTTGGAATGATGCACCTCAAGCCCAGTCGGTATTGGATGATTTCTATAATCGTTTTAAAGATGAAGCTTTATCTTTAGATCAATGGTTTACGATTCAGTCATCTAACCCTAATGCGACAGCTGAAACCATTGAATACCTCACTAAGCATCCTGATTATGATCTAGGTACACCGAATCGTATTCGCTCTGTGAGTGGTGGATTATCTAATAGTCCCGTGAATACATGGAGTTTTGGCGTTGAACATTTCATTAATCTTGCGACTTATCTAGATGAGAAAAATCCAATTTTAGGTTCTCGTTTATTACAAGTGTTGTCACGTTGGTACACCTTAGCCGAACCTCAGCGTTCTCAGGTACAGCAAGCACTTAAAGCGATGCAGCCGAAAGTTAAATCTAAGAATGTTTCTGAAACACTAAATTCTTTACTCAGTATTTAATCTAAAGTAAGTTTTACCTTTAACCACAATCGTTTACGGTTGTGGTTATTGTTTTTATCATTTATAGAATTTCCCTCAATTAAAAAATTATAAAAAATAGAAATGGGAGCATTATAGGAATAATCACACATGGCTTTGAGTGTATTTGATCTTTTTAAAATCGGTGTAGGTCCTTCAAGTTCACATACTGTCGCACCGATGCGAGCAGCATATCGTTTTGTCGACGTATTGCAACAACGCCGTGATTTAGAAAAGGTCAAACAGATTAAAATTTACTTATACGGTTCATTATCTTCAACAGGAATTGGTCATGCTACAGACAAAGCAACTTTACTGGGGCTAATGGGTAATGATCCTGAAACAATCAATATTTTAGAAAGTCATTTAACTCTAGAACACGATTTAAACTCTAAAATTTTAAAAATTGCAGGGACTCACTCCATTCCATTTGATGCGAATCAAGATATCCTCTTTATAGATGAAGCTTTGCCTTATCACCCGAATGCAATGAAAATTATTGCATTTGATCAGCAAAACAATGAAGTCTATGCCAATACTTATTATTCGATAGGGGGCGGTTTTATCTTAGATGAGAGTCATATAGACCAAGGAAGTTTTATTGAAGATAAAACTCGGATTCCTTATCCATTTCAAAGCGCAAAGGAACTTTTAGCACTTTGCAAAAAGTATCAGTGCAGCATTAGTTATTTGATGCTAGAAAATGAAAAAAGCTGGCGAACTGAAACTGAGATACGTGAAAAAATCATGGCAATTTGGCATGTGATGCAATCTTGTATTCAAAGTGGTTTACAGCATGATGGCATTTTGGCAGGTGGATTAAATGTAAAACGTCGCGCGAAAAGTATTCACCAACGTTTATTAAGAAAAGAACATAGCAATCTGATCGCGACCACTTTTAATGCAATGGAATGGGTGAATTTATTTGCACTTGCAGTAAATGAGGAAAATGCAGCAGGTGGTCGAGTCGTGACTGCACCGACCAATGGTGCGGCTGGCATTATCCCCGCAGTTTTATCTTATTACGTGAATTTTTCCGAAGATGAATCTGAGGATACGATTATAAAATTCTTTTTAAGTGCCGCAGCCGTTGGGATTTTATGTAAATTGAATGCTTCTATTTCTGGTGCTGAGGTTGGCTGTCAGGGTGAGGTCGGTTCAGCATGTGCAATGGCCTCTGCGGGTTTAGCTGAAATTCTAAATGGAACACCTGAACAAGTTGAACATGCTGCCGAAATTGGATTGGAACATAATCTAGGACTAACTTGTGATCCTGTGGGTGGCTTAGTACAAATTCCATGTATTGAGCGCAATGCTATTGCTGCTGTAAAAGCCATTAACGCAGCACAGATGGCGCTCAATGGTGATGGTGAACATTATGTTTCTTTGGATAAAGTCATTCAAACCATGAAAGAGACAGGCAAAGACATGTCCGATAAATATAAAGAAACCTCGAAAGGTGGTTTAGCTGTAAATTCGATAGAGTGTTAAGCATCATTTAAATGATTGAAAAACAGAAATTGGAAATCTCATAGAAAGGATGTTTATAGCATCCTTTTTATTTGACAATTAATATTGTCATAAATAGTATGTGATTAATTTTAATACAAGATGGATCATTAAGATGGAAATAAAAACAATCACATTACCCACACGTGACATAGAAGTAGAAGTTTATGCACCTGCTGAAAAATCAGAAAAAGTACCTGCTATTTTATTGCTACATGAGTTGTTTGGCGTACTTGATGTCTATCGTGAAGATGCTCAAGATTTAGCAGACCGTGGCTATTTGGTTTATGTACCCAATTTATTTAGTGGAGGTGCAGTTAAATACTGTATTCGTGCAATGGTTAGTAAGGCTGGGAGGATCAATGCCGCTGATAGTGATGTTAATCAAGAGATTCATGTATTACTTGATGCATTAAAGGCTGACCCACGCTCAAATGGTCGACTTGGTATGCTTGGTCAATGCTTAACAGGTGGTTACGTTATCCAAATGGCAAAACGTGAGGATATGCTTGCACCTGTGGTTTATCATCATTCTTTGGGTATTCAGGGTGCAGGTGTACCGAAAAAAGAATCCTTGGATGATATCCGAATTCTACAAGGTCATTGGTCAACTGTAGACCCATTTTGCCCAGCAACGAAACGTAATAAACTCATCAATCAGTTAGGTGATCGTGTAGAGGCTTATACTTATAATATGCCACATGGTTTCCGCAGTGTGAGTCGAGGTTTACCCGAGGCGAAAGTCGTTTGGCAGCGAACCTTAGATTTTTTTGAAAGAGAACTAAAACAAAATTCAATATAAATAAAATCAAGAGAAGTTTATTATTCTTCAATGTTTATGAATATTTACAAAGAAAAAGGAGAGGGGTAAATGTCTTATAAATACGAATATGCTGGTTTTTGGATTCGTTTAGTTGCTTCCATTATTGACTCAATCATTGTCGTTGTTGCGTTGTTACCAATTACGCTTTTATTTGGTAGAGAAGCAACGAGCTATTCATTTCAAATGACTACAGCATCAGATTGGTTTTGGCAAATTTTGATGGCAGTGTTCTATATTTTTTGTTGGGTTAAATTTGCAGGTACACCGGGTAAACGTCTATTACGCTTAAAGGTTTTAGATGAAAAAACTGGAAATCATGTCACTGTTGGTCAGGGGATTATCCGTTATATCGGCTACATACCTGCGACGCTTGTTTTGTTTATTGGACTTATTTGGGTTGCATTTGATTCAAAAAAGCAAGGTTGGCATGATAAAATGGCAAAAACAGTTGTTGTGAGAGAGCTGTAAAAATAAGGTTAACTGTTGCCAATATTATCTTCGTAAAAATCGCCGTATATGGCGATTTTTTTATATTTAAGTATCAAATTTCAAAACATTAGGAAAGATCATCCCACCAATGTTGTATAAGTCTCGAATAGATTCACATAGAATAATCAAGAATTGATAAAAATGAGAACGATATGAGTTCAGAGGCACATTCGATGAGTTTAATTGCACCAGTAGTTTTACTGGCAGCAGCCGTAATCGCGGTACCAATCTTTAAACGTATAGGATTAGGTTCGGTCTTAGGATATTTGATTGCTGGCTTGGTAATTGGTCCATTTGGGTTTGCCTTTTTTCATGATTCTGCCGCAATTCTGCATGTAGCCGAACTTGGAATCGTCATGTATTTATTTGTGATCGGTTTAGAAATGCAACCATCACATCTATGGAGTTTAAGACGGGAAATCTTTGGATTAGGCACCTTACAAATAATCGTCTGTGCTTTGGCGTTAACAGGTGTTGGGCTGTTATTTGGATTCACATGGCAAGTTGCTTTTATTGGTGCAGCCGGGTTTGTATTGACTTCAACAGCCATCGTAATGCAACTGCTTGGTGATCGTGGAGACATTACTCAACCTCATGGGCAAAAAATTGTCTCAATTTTATTGTTTGAAGATTTGCTGATCGTACCTTTACTTGCCATTGTAGCCTTCATGGCGCCGAACCACGTCGTGGAAAGTACCTCAACTCGTTTAGAAAGTATTGGTCTTGGATTAATTGCAATTGCAGGTTTGATTGCAGCGGGATATTGGTTACTGAATCCATTGTTTAGATTATTAGCGGCAGCTAAGGCTAGAGAAGTGATGACGGCTGCTGCATTACTCGTTGTGTTAGGTGCAGCACTGTTAATGCAAGTTAGTGGTTTATCGATGGCAATGGGAGCTTTTCTCGCAGGGGTCTTATTATCTGAATCCACATTTAGACATCAAATTGAAGCAGATATCGAACCATTTAGAGGAATTTTACTTGGGCTGTTTTTCTTAGGTGTAGGGATGTCTCTAGACTTATCCGTAGTGAAACAGAATTGGCAATTGATCGTCAGTGGTGTGATTGCAATGATGTTTGCAAAGGCATTGATGATTTATATTGTTGCTCGCATAACTAAAAGTTCGCACACCGAAGCTTTAGATCGGGCTTTACTCATGGCTCAAGGTGGCGAGTTTGCATTTGTGTTATTCGCAGCCGCAGTGAGTGCGCAAGTCATCGATAATACTGTTAAATCAAATCTTACTGCTATCGTCGTTTTATCTATGGTGCTAACGCCAATTCTTGGGATTATTTTTAAACGCTACACCGTATCGAAACAAAAGCGATCTCTTGAAAATGTAAGTATTGCTGATGGATTAACAGGAAGTGTTTTGATGATTGGATTCGGTCGATTCGGTCAGGTTACCAGTCAATTGTTATTAGCCAGAGGTGTTGATGTCACGATTATCGATACTGATATTGACATGATTCAAAATGCAGAAAAGTTTGGCTTCAAAATCTATTATGGTGATGGATCACGACTCGATATTTTACATGCATCTGGTGCCGCAACAGCGCAAGCGGTTGTGGTCTGTGTAGATAGTAAAGAAACCACCAACAAAATTGTAGAACTGGTGAAGCACCAGTTTCCTCTTGCTAAGCTTTTAGTCCGTTCTTATGACCGAGAGCATTCATTACATTTGGTGAAACATAATGTTGATTATATGATTCGTGAAACTTTTGAATCTGCAATCAAATTTGGTGGCGTTATTTTGCAGCAGTTGGGCGTTGAACAGGAAGAAGTAAAACGCATTACGCATGAAATACGTGAGCGTGATGAAGAGCGTTTTGAAACTGAAATCGCGGCAGATGATGTGTATGCAGGCGTAGGATTGCAATATTCACATCGCCATCCGAGACCAACAGCTCCATTGATTCAACCTAAAAAAGCTGCTCGATTTTTAAATGACGAAGAGGCTTTAAAGGATTTAGATGAAAAGTAAGTTTTCATTATTTTATTAGCTAGAAATAAAGCCTTAGTCATTCTAAGGCTTATTTTTTAACTTAAATTTGAACAAAATTAAAATGAAAATACCTAAAATTAATCCCCAAAATGCTGAACCTATACCCCAAAATTGAATACCTGAAGCACTGCACAAAAAAGTTAATAAAGCAGCTTCACGTTCTTCTACATTTGAGAATGCAACTGCAATATTATGGCTAATTGTTGCAAACAGTGCGATACCTGCGAGTGCGACAATAAAGATCTGCGGAAATGATATCAGCAAACTGACGAGAGTTGCAGCAAAAAGTCCCATTAAAATATAAAAAATACCGCAACTGATCCCTGCAATATAACGTTTACTCGGATCAGGATGAACTTGGTCATCTAAACTTACAGCAGCGCTGATCGCAGCAAGATTTACTGAAAAGCAGCCAAATGGTGCAAAAATTGTATGGGCAACACCTGTCCAACCTACAAGTTGATTGACATGAGGGTGATAACCATAACTTTTAATCATTGCAATCCCAGGCAAGTTTTGTGAAGTCATATTAATCACAAACAAGGGTAATGCTAAACCAAGAATTGCGGACCAAGAAAATGACGGCTGCATCCAAATCGGTTGAGTGAGTGACCAAGAAATTGCTTGAATTTTAAAATCAATAAACAGTGGGCAAATTGCTGCACCTAAGATTACGGTAAGTACGATGCTATATCGAGGAAATAAGCGTTTTGAAACCAGATAAGTAATGAGCATGCTAAGAATGAAACCAAAGTGAGTTTCTAAGCTACTAAATATCTGAATTCCAAATTTTAATAAAATTCCTGCCAACATGGCACAAGTTAGACTTTGAGGAATATGTGCTAATAACTTTTGGAAAATACCTGAAAATCCAACTAGTGCGATTGCAATACCGCAGACAAGGAAAGCACCAATTGCCTCATATAAATCGTAATGTCCTGTAGAGGCAATAATCAATGCAATGCCGGGTGTAGACCATGCAGTAGCAACGGGATATTTATACTTCCAAGAGAGGATTAATCCAGATAAACCAATTGCAAGCCCAAGTGCCCAGAACCAAGAGCTAATTTGTGCTGTATTTGCACCTAGAGATTGAGCGCCTTGAATAACTAATATTGCAGATACACTGATACCAATCAGAAAGGTAATAAAACCCGCAAAAATGGCTGGGATAGAAAAATCTTGGATTACACGTTGCATCTATGCATCTTTAATTGATTAAAATTTATTGAAAAGTATAGCGTTAATATTCTCTAAATCGTAGCTAAAAGATGATTGAATAAATTGATTAGTTATTCAAATATGTATTAAGAAATAGTAGAAGTAGCCAAACGCAAACCGAAACCAAAGAATAAAATGCCGACAATAAATATCCCGCTTGCCGCTAGTTTATAATTATCTTTAAAAAAGCCTGCCAATTTTACACCTGAAAAAATGAGTGCTGTTAAATAACTAAAACTAATGATTTGCAAAATGATCGCTAAGATCAAAAAACTTAATGCAGGATATGCATAATTGGGTTCTACAAATTGCACGAAAAATGATAAGAAAAAAAGGATGGCTTTAGGATTTAGGAGGCTAATGCTCAATGCAGTACGATAGGGATGTACCTTATCAAGTTGAGGTAAATCAGCCAGTTCAGCATTGATTGGTGGTTTTTTCCAAGTTTGATAAGCACCTTGTAGTAATTTAAAACCTAAGTATGCGAGATAACATGCACCTGTTAATTTTAAAATAATAAATAGGATTGGAAATGCTTTAAGTAAAGATGCTGCACCAAGTACCGTGCAAAGAATTAATACGAAATCACCTGTAAAAACGCCGCATGCGGCTAAATAGCCAGTTCGAATACCATAGCGAGAAGCAACGGACATTACGTATAGAGAGTTCGGACCAGGTAATAACACAATTAAGATTGTACCAATAATATAAGTGGTTAAATCTGTTATACCAAACACAATGAACTCATAAAAAAACTGACTTTCGTTAATATAACAAAAATCAGTTTTTATAGGTGAAAAATCGACTAATTAGGCTTTGATTTCAGCATCAATACCAAAAGACTGGCGTAGCAGTAAACTTAACTGATCACGTGCTTTGATAAAGCCATCAATACCACCTTGTAGTAATTGAAACGCCATCAAATCTTGCTCTAATTCAGTCTTAAAGCTTTCTTTGGATTGTGTATTACGTTCGATTTTCTCAGCTAGTTTTGCTGTTGCTTCGCTTAATTGTGGTTCAACAATTTGCTGGTCTTGCTCTAGTTGAGCCAAAAGATTTGGAGCAATCGTTAGTAAATCACAACCTGCTAAACCAAGTACTTGTGCTGTACTGCGGAAACTTGCACCCATCACTTGAGTTGGAATGCCGTGTTGCTTGTAGTAGTTATAAATCTTTTTCACTGATAATACCCCAGGATCTTTTTCAATCGGGTATTGGTCTACACCTTCAGCTTTTTTATACCAGTCTAGGATACGACCAACAAACGGAGAGATCAGCGTAATTTTCGCATCTGCGCATGCCTGAGCTTGATGCAAACCAAACAGTAAGGTGAGATTACATGGAATACCTTCAGCTTCTAAAACTTTTGCAGCTTGAATACCTTCCCATGTCGATGCAATCTTGATCAAGATACGTGATTGATCAATACCATATCCTTTATACAGTTGTGAAAGTTCACGCGCCTTAGCAATCGTTGCTTCAGTATCATAAGAAAGAGATGCATCCACTTCAGTTGAAACACGACCATCAATCAATTTTAAAATTTCAACACCAAATTTGACGGTCAAAATATCAATCGTACGCTCAATTAATGCATCACTTTGATAGCCTTCTTCTTTTGCTTGATAATAAGCATCTTCGATTAGTTCTTTGCTTTCAGGCTGTTCTGCTGCAGCAGTAATCAATGATGGATTTGTTGTTGCATCAAGAGGACGGAATTTTTCAATTGCTTCTAAATCACTACTATCAGCTACAACGGTTGTTAGATTCTTTAATTGGACTAATGCATTTTGAGTCATTGATATAACGTTCTTAATAAACAAAATTATAGGTAACTTCTTTATAGCACAAACTAAAAGAAAGCAAAGCACCGTTCACTGGATTTAAATACCGAATTACTATTTTATATTTGATCTTTACGTTGTTTACGTATGTGCTCAATTAAAAATTGGGCAGCGGCGCCTAAATTACTTTCTCTGCTCCATACCAAATCAACATAATATTCGAATTTAGGTGTGAAGTCGTAGATCTCTAAAACCTTTAATTTTTTCTTCAGTTCTGGGTTCTCATTGAACATTTCCAATGGCAATACACCCCAACCCAGATTTCTCACAATCATCATACATGCTGAATGATGGTTATCAGTACGCCAGTACTCTTTAGAAAATAGGAGTTCTGGCTTGATGGTATTGTCCCGACTTGCGACAACAATTTGGCGTGTTTGCACCATTTGCTCAAATGAAACTTTATTCAACTGTGCGATGGGATGATTTATTGAGATGACAGGTATTAAAGCTTCTCTTTTTAACTCAACAAATTGTTCGCGGCTATCCAATTGTTCACGTTCAAACATTAAAGCCAGCTGAGCAGATTGATCGAGCAACATTTGTAAAGCGTCTTCCTGAGGAGCAGAGACGATATTGATTGCTAAACTCGGAAAGTTTTGTTCGAGCAATGTGATGTAATCTGTCCAATTGGTGTGCAATAGTTCTGACACCACGACAATATTTAATGTGGATTCCAGACCGTTACTCAACGCGTGAGCATGCTGTTTCCATTGATTCATTTCAATCAAAAGCAATTGAGTTTTTTCATACAGCACTTTTGCCGCATCAGTAGGAGTAGGTTCACGTCCGATACGGTCAAATAAATTGAGGTTTAAATCAATTTCTAAGTTTGCAATCGACATGCTTACCGCAGAAGGGACTTTACCTAACTTTCGTGCTGCTGCTGAAAATGAACCTGTTTCCATGACGGTTTGGAACATGAGTAGTTGTTCTTGATTTATATTCATCTGTCAATAAAACTGAAAGAATCTGATTGGATTGATCAAAATTATAAAAATAAAATGAGCCATATCCAAACAAAAGAGTGTTTTAAAAATGTTGATTTCCAAAAGAAGGCTCATTCATGCGATCAGTTATGAAGTGATTTTATTGGTCATCATCGCTATCACGTTAAGTTTTATTTTTAGTATGCCACTTGAAGTCACAGGTGTTTTAGGTGTGATCATGGCTGTTATTTCAGTGATCTGGAATATGATATTTAATCACTATTTCGAGCAAATTGAGTTTAAATATCAGTGGGAAAGAACGATACCTGTTCGTATTATGCATGCTATTGGGTTTGAGGGCGGTTTGATGCTCGCAACTATTCCAATTATTGCTTATATGATGAATATGTCATTTATCGAAGCATTGATTCTAGATTTTGGTTTGACCATGTGTATTCTGGTTTATACATTCATTTTCCAATGGTGCTATGACACGATTGAAAACCGTTTCTTTCCAAATGCAAAATTTGCATCTTAAAAGTAAATGAGTTTATAAAAAGCACTTTTCTGAGTGAGTTGAAGAGTGCTTTTTTTATGCAAAGAGATTCAATTTAGTGAGCATAAAGCTTGGATTATAAATTTAGATTTTAAAATTGAACTATCAAAATGCGATCTTTTTATTAATCTTCAAAAATAGCCTAAGTAAAATTCAATGATAATTATCAAATATAGAATTTCTTATTTATCTAAAAACATCATGCTAAACTAAGCCACTTGTCCTTTAAATTGCACGATTTTCTCTATGTTTCAACAAGAAATCTCTCAATTAAACTTACAACAATTCAAAGCTGGCGAAAAACGCTGGATTGGTTCGCTACTTGGGTCATCTGCTGCACTACTATTCAAAGAAATTGCCACTCAGAATTCTAATTTATATGTAATTGTTGCACGAAATAATCAACATCTTGCACAGCTTGAAAGTGAGCTTGAATTTTATGGCATAAAACCAACAATCTTTCCTGACTGGGAAATATTGCCATATGATCGCTTATCTCCGCACCAAGATATCGTCTCCGAGCGTTTGGCTATTTTATCTAATATGCCACAAAAGGGGATTTTATTAATTTCTGCTAGTACTTTGGCTCAACGTGTTGCACCTTACTCATGGGTTGTTGGTGAGCATTTTGATATTAAAGTTGGTCAAAAACTTGATTTAGAAGCACAGAAAAAACAATTAGTCCAAGCAGGTTATCGCTTAGTTGATACTGTTTATGATCATGGTGAGTTTGCAGTTCGTGGCAGCATTATGGACATATATGCATCAGGACAAGATCAACCTATTCGTATCGACTTATTTGATGATGAAATTGAAAGCCTGAAGTTCTTCGATCCTGAAACGCAAAGAACAACTGAATCATTAAAAAATTTTACTGTATTACCTGCTAAAGAGTTTCCTCTCAAAGAAGGTAGATCAACATTCCGAGATCGCTATGCGGAAAGTTTCCCTACCGCAAATCCCAAGAAAAATCCTATCTATCAAGATGTACTCGAAGGTATAGCAACACCAGGGTTAGAGTTTTATTTTCCTTTATTTTTTGATAAAAAGTTAATGGAAGCGCAAAGTATGTTAATGACATACTTACCAAAGAATTGCGTTGTCATTACAAATAGTGAAGTTGAAGATGAATTAATTAGTTTTTGGAAGGAAGTTGTTCATCGTTACGAAGATCGTCGTCACAATATTGATCAACCGATCCTTCCTCCTGAAGATCTATTTTTAATGCCTAATCATGTTTTACAGGCATTAAATCAATTTCCAAGAATTCTTGCTTCGGCAGATACTTTCGACGAGAAAGCTGGTGTTCTAAATTTATCAGCAGAGCAACCTCCAAAACTCGCTGTAGATCCTAAAAAAGAGCAGCCTTTTCAAGCTGTTAAAAATTATATCGATCAAATTAAATTTCCTGTGCTTTTAGTCGCTGAAAGTGCAGGACGACGCGAAACTTTAAAAGATGCGCTGCGCTCAGTTTTAGGAGAAATTCAAACAGTCGATAGCTTTGCTCAATTCCAAAAAGATAAGCTAAAAGTTGCGATTACCAGTGCTCCTTTAGACCGTGGTTTACTTCTCACAGATCAATTATCAGTTATATCTGAAAATCAACTTTACGAACACAGAGTTGTTCAACGTAGACGAAAACGTCAGCAAGAAGTTTCCGAAGAGTTTTTAATTCGGAGTTTAACCGAACTGAGTATAGGTGCGCCTGTCGTACATATTGATCATGGTGTTGGACGTTATGCTGGATTAGTCACCTTAGAGATTGATCAGCAAGATCATGAGTTTTTACAACTTGATTATGCTGATGGGGCTAAGGTCTATGTTCCTGTCACCAATTTACATTTGATCAGTCGCTATAGTGGTGGAGATCCTGATCTTGCGCCTTTGCACAAATTAGGTACAGATACATGGAGTAAAGCTAAGCGCAAAGCTTTAGAGCAAATTCACGATGTAGCGGCTGAGTTATTGCATATACAAGCTCGTCGACAATCAAAACCAGGATTTGCGTTTGAGCTAGATCACACGGCATATATGCAATTCGCAAGTGGCTTCGCTTATGAGGAGACACTAGACCAAGCCAATGCGATTGAATCAACTCTTCATGATATGCAACTTGCGAAACCTATGGATCGTTTGGTTTGTGGTGATGTTGGTTTTGGAAAAACTGAAGTTGCGATGCGAGCAGCCTTTGTAGCAGTACAAAACAATAAACAAGTCGCAGTTTTGGTGCCGACGACTTTACTTGCACAACAGCATTATGAGTCGTTCAAAGATCGCTTTGCGGATACAGCAGTTCGTATCGAGGTTTTATCACGTTTCGGAAGCAACAAAACGCATCTAAAAATCATTGAAGATTTGGCTGATGGCAAAGTTGATATCGTGGTCGGAACCCATAAAATTCTGCAAGAAAATGTACAGTTTAAAAATTTAGGTTTAATGATCGTCGATGAAGAACATCGTTTTGGTGTGCGCGATAAAGAGCGTATCAAAGCACTTCGTGCCGATGTGGATATGCTTACGCTGACAGCAACTCCAATTCCTCGTACCTTAAATATGGCATTCTCTGGAATGCGTGATTTATCTATTATTGCGACGCCACCAGCACGCCGTTTAGCCGTAAAAACTTTTGTTCAAGAGCATACGGATGACTCTGTGAAAGAGGCAATTCTGCGTGAATTATTGCGTGGTGGACAAGTCTACTTCTTACATAATGAAGTCGATACAATCGAACGAGCTGCAGAAAGTATTCGAACCTTGGTTCCAGAAGCTCGTGTAGCAGTTGCTCATGGACAAATGCGTGAGCGTGAACTTGAACAAGTCATGCAGCAGTTCTACCACAAAGAATACAACGTACTGGTTTGCTCTACGATTATAGAAACGGGTATTGATGTACCGAATGCCAATACAATCATTATAGAACGTGCCGATAAACTAGGTTTGGCCCAGTTGCATCAACTTCGCGGTCGTGTTGGGCGTTCACATCACCAAGCCTATGCTTATTTGCTCGTACCATCACTTAAACATTTGAAAGGTGACGCTGAAAAACGTTTAGATGCAATTCAAAGAGCTTCAACACTTGGTGCTGGTTTTATGCTGGCGACAGAAGATTTAGAGATTCGCGGTGCTGGTGAGCTCTTAGGTGAGCAGCAAAGTGGTTCAATGCAAGCAATTGGCTACAGCTTGTATATGGAGATGCTTGAAAAGGCAACCAAGGCGATTCAAAAAGGTAAAACTCCTAATTTCGATGCTCCGCTTTCACTTACTGCTGAAATTAACTTACATATGCCAGCATTGATTCCAGATGATTATTTGGGCGATGTTCATCAACGCTTATTGTTCTACAAGCGTATTAGTAATACAGACACACAAGAGAAACTGGATAATATCCGAATGGAGTTGATTGACCGTTTTGGTATTCCACCTCAAGCAGTTAAACAGTTGTTCAGCGTTCATCAAGTGCGTCTTAAAGCGGAACAACTTGGAATTACAAAAGTCGATGTGAATACAAACGGTGGGTATATCGAGTTTTCTCCTGATACACCTGTACAAGCAATCAGTATCATTCAGTTGATGCAGAAGAACCCAACTCACTATCGTATGGAAGGTGGTCAGCGATTGAAATTGACAGTTCACTTGTCAGAATACGAAGAGCGTATCCAGTTTATTGTGACCTTGTTAAACAAGTTATTAAGTGAGTTGAATGGCTAATTAGAAAATCAGATTTGAGGGGAGAAGTATCATTCGATACAGAATCATTTTTTGGTCGGATGATGCGTCAATAACTGAGGAAAATCATTGTTATTTGTAATCAAACAGGTTACTAATAATATTCACATCACAACTGATGTGATAGTATTGACCATTATTATTTTGCATCATTTATAAAGATATGTTTAGTTTGCATCCACAACTTGCTCAAGATACATTTTTTGTAGGCGACTTTCCGCTTTCAACATGTCGTTTAATGAATGATATGCAATTTCCTTGGCTAATTCTTATACCACGTGTTCCTGGAATCACTGAGTTATATGAACTCAGTCAAGCCGATCAGGAACAATTTTTACGTGAATCGAGTTGGTTGTCTAGTCAGCTTTCTCGTGTATTCCGTGCTGACAAGATGAATGTAGCGGCACTTGGTAATGTTGTACCACAGCTTCATTTTCATCATGTTGTACGTTATCAAAATGATGTTGCGTGGCCTAAACCAGTTTGGGGTACTCCAGCTGTACCATACAGCAGCGATGTTCTTGCTCATATGCGTCAAACCCTTATGCTTGCATTACGTGGTCAGGGTGATATGCCATTTGATTGGCGCATGGACTGATTTAGTCAAGAGGATTGTAGGTCTTCTTAGATAAGGAAGGAGTAGAGGGTGCCACTAGATAGGTTAATCGATAAAGAACCTAGACAGTTCGCTTATTTCCATCGTTTGATGGGATATTCGATTTTGTCATTAATTTTGGTTATTTATACTTTTACTTCTTCTAGCGCTAATCACCAACTCTATATTCTTCCAATTTTATTAGTTTTCTTTTTACTGTCTCCTAAGCTTGAAAAATGGCTTCAATACAAATTTGATCGTGATACAGAGAAGAACGTTTTATTTGGCATAGAAGCTGTTATCGTTGCCATTGTTTTAGCTGGATTACATTTAAGCCTAGTACCTACATTTACAATCCTATTTGCACTACTTTATGTAGGTTTAAACAATAAAATTACTTTACCAGTAGCATCATTAATTATTTTGATTGGTGTGCTGACCTTTTATTTTTCAACATTTTTTATATTTGGTGCGGAAGAATATTTTGAACCGACGAATCCTGAACTTACAGTGGTGAGTTTACTTGGATTGATGATGTTCATTGTAATTGGTAACTACTATCAACATCGTCGTTTGAATATTTTAGGTCAGCAACGTCAGCATTATCATAATCAGATGACTCGTTATATTGCCTTTGCAAATCAACTAAGTCGTTATGCTCCATTGCAGTTGTGGCAGTCGATTATGCGTGGCGAGGCTGAAGCGAAAATCGAATATAAACGTAAAAAATTAACGATCTTCTTCTCTGATATCCAGGGTTTTACAGAGCTTTCTGAAAGTTTAATTCCAGATGATTTAGCTTTCTTATTAAATGATTATTTGAGTCATATGACGGAAATTGCAAAACAGTATGAAGCAACCGTCGATAAGTTTATGGGTGATGCGATCCTGATTTTCTTTGGTGATCCAAACTCTCAAGGCGTAGAACAAGATGCGAAGTCTTGTGTTGAAATGGCTATCGCAATGCGCCAACAGATGAAATTGCTACGCGAACGCTGGAAAAAAATGGGTTATCCAGCATTACATATTCGCATGGGAATAAGTACGGGATATTGTCACGTTGGAAATTATGGTGCTTCACATCGTATGGCATATACGATTGTAGGTCGTGATGTAAATCTGGCAGCCCGTTTGCAATCAGCTGCTGAAGTTGATGAAATTTTGATTGCAGATGATACACATCAGTTAATTAAAAATGAATTTCTGTGTGTTCCTAAAGTGCCGATCTATTTGAAAGGGATTCAAGGTCCTGTGAAAACATGGCAAGTCATGGAGAAATTCACAGGCAAAAAATCAGATACACAAAAATGGTTTGATTTTGAATATAAGGGTTTTCATTTGGTGCTGAATTTTGAAGAAGTACAAAATTATGAATACCCTGAGCTGGTAGAAATTCTAGAGAAAATGATTCAGAGAATCAAAACACAGCAAAAAATTACCAATGCACAAGGTATTCCACGTTTAAATCTCGATGATGAGGTTAAACAATAGATTATTTTTTCTGCTGTATTGCAAAACTCTACCACATAAAAAACTCCTCATTTATAGAGGAGTTTTTTATGTCACTAATTTTGAAAAATTTAGTGATTTTCTGAAGCATGGTTGATCGTGTATTTAGGAATTTCAATTTCTAAATCTTCATCAACAATTTCAACTTGACACGAAAGGCGAGAGTCTGGCTCCAAACCCCATGCACGGTCAAGTAAATCGGCTTCCACGTCATTCATTTCTTCGAGGCTGTCAAAACCTTTACGGACAATGACGTGACATGTGGTACATGCGCATGACATATCGCATGCATGTTCAATTTTAATGCCTTGCTTCAGTAAGCTTTGGCATAAATTTGCATTTTTTTCCACTTCGAATTCTGCACCTTCAGGACAGAATTGAGCATGAGGGAGAACTTTAATACGTGGCATATTGATCACCTATACCTTTAGTTTGAGTTTGACCAATCTTCGAGTTTTGTACCCTTTAAGGCATGGTCAATATGTCGATTCATACGAAGTGCTGCAAACGCATCGCTGTGAGTTTTAAGTTGTTGAACAGCATTTTCAATTGCTTCTAACTCATTAGTTTTTAAGCGAGCTTTAAGTGCTTCAGCAGCAAGAATTAAATCACGAGCTTGTTGCTGAGAAAGTAAATCTTTATCAGCTTTTAAAGCTTGTTCTAGAGCTTCTAATTCACGTTCTGCTTCAACTTTTGTTTCTTGCAAATGGCGAAGTTGTTTATCTTCTTCAGCATGCTGGAAACCTTCAATTAATAGACGTTCCGTATCTGCAGCTGATAAACCATAAGAAGGTTTGATATCAATTTGTGCTTGAACACCAGAAGTTGTTTCTTTTGCAGATACTGTTAGTAAACCATCAGCATCAACTTGGAATGTAACTTCAATACGCGCTTGACCAGCTGTCATCGGTGGAATGCCATGCAAAACAAAGCGACCTAGTGAACGACAATGTTCAACTAAATCTCGTTCACCTTGTACGACATGAATCAGCATGGCAGTTTGTCCATCTTGATAAGTCGTGAATTCTTGACGGCGAGCTACAGGAATTGCTGTATTGCGCGAAATCAAACGCTCTACCAGACCGCCCATAGTTTCTAAACCTAATGAGAGTGGAGTAACATCAAGCAATAAAGAGCCATCTTGGCTGTTACCGATGAGCTGATTTGCTGTGATTGATGCACCAATTGCAACTACTTCATCTGGATTAATTGTACATAAAGGTTCACGTTTAAATATATCGCGAACTGCTTTTTGTACTGCATAAGAACGAGTAGAACCACCAACTAAAACAACATGTTCAATTTCATCTAATTCAAGTTTTGCATCGCGTAATACGCGTTTACATACACTGATTGTTTTATCGAGTGCGACCTGAATGATTGATTCAAATGTTGGACGATCCAAAACTAGACGATCATCGAATAATTTTAATTCAGCAGATTCATGATCAGTGAGTTGTTCTTTAGCTTGGCGTGCAGCAACGACAAAAACTGCGTACTCTTCATCACTTAGAGTTTCAATGCTAAGCTGTTTTTTTGCCCACTTCACGATTAAGCGGTCGAGGTCATCACCACCTAATGCAGTATGACCACCTGTGGCTAATACTTCAAACACACCATGTGAGAAGCGCAAGATAGATACGTCAAACGTACCACCACCTAGATCATAAATTACATAATTACGATCTGTACTGAGATTGGTATCCTGATCTAAACCATAAGCTACAGCAGCAGCTGTTGGTTCATTGAGTAAGCGCAGTACATTTAAACCAGCTAATTGAGCAGCATCACGAGTCGCTTGACGTTGTGCTTCATCAAAATATGCAGGAACGGTAATAACTGCACCATTAACTGGATTTTTTAAGCTTGCCTCTGCACGTTCTTTTAATTCTTTTAAAATCTCAGCGGAAATCTCAACAGGTGTTTTTCGACCTGCAGCAGTTTCAAATGCTGGCATTTCATTTTCAGCACCAACAAGCACATAAGGATGTTGGAATTTAATATCTGCTTGAGAACGTCCCATGAAACGCTTAACGGAAACAATTGTATTTTTAGGATCAGTCAACATGAACGGCTTAGCTTCATAGCCGAATGTAGTTGTATCCTTTGCATAATGAACGATAGAAGGGAGTAAAACTCGGTCTTTATCGTCTTGTAGAACTTTCGGTTTTCCCGATAGCACTGTCGCCACTAAAGAGTGGGTTGTTCCTAAGTCTATACCGATCGCAATTCGATGTTCGTGTGGCGCAGTAGATTGACCAGGTTCAGCAATTTGCAAAAGTGCCATGCGTGAGGTATCCCTTGAAAATAATTGGTAACGGCAGACTAAAAATCATCATCTAAGTCGAAGCTATCTTCTTCGTCTAACATGCGATCTTCGGCTTTATCAATATCGTTCATTACGCGTTGGAAAAAGCGTAATTTACGTACCGTATCACGAGCTTCAGCCCAATCTTCGTCAGCATAATCAATTTTGAATTCGCGAACTAATCCATCAAGCCATTGTTGAACGTCTACTTTTAATGTACGTAATTGATCTGTTGATCTAGCCTCATCAAGTTGCTCGCGCATCTCAAGTGCTGATTGTAGAAATTCAAAATCACTGATGGATTGATCAAGATGGTGATCTTGCTTTTTTAAGGCAAGTAAATATGCAGCACGACTATCAACTTGTGAAAGTACTTTAAACGCTTGATTGATTTCACTTGACTTAATTAACGCCTGATCTTTGTAAGCAGCTTTATCTGGATGATATTGCTGTTGCAAATTCAAAAACTGTTTTTTTAAAGCTGCCAAATCTATATCGAGTGCTTCGGGTAATTGGAACAACTCAAAATGATTCATGGGAGATGAATTCCGCTATTGATAAATACATTAAAACAGTGCGGAACACACTGTTTTAATGAATAAAAAAGAGAGTGATGTAGTTTTAGACTGTAAATGATTCACCACAGCCACATTCACCTTTTTGATTTGGGTTGTTGAACTCAAAGCCTTCATTGAGACCATTTTTAACATAGTCCATCTCTAAACCTTCGAGATAAACTAAGCTTTTAGGATCCACAAAAACTTTAACACCGAACTGCTCAAATACTTGATCATGTGTGTCAACATCATCAACAAACTCAAGTACATAAGCTAATCCAGAGCAACCCGAAGTTTTCACACCAACACGAATGCCTTCACCCTTACCACGATTCTGTAGGTAATTGCTGATGTGAGTCGCAGCATTTTCAGTTAAATGGATCATGAAAACTCCAATGTGTTACGTCGTTAAACTATTAAGCTTTCGCTTTTTTGCCACGATAATCTTCAATCGCAGCTTTAATCGCATCTTCAGCCAATACAGAGCAGTGTACTTTTACTGGTGGAAGAGCAAGCTCTGTTGCAATATCAATGTTTTTGATTGCTTGAGCTTCATCAAGAGTTTTACCTTTTAACCATTCAGTTACAAGGGAACTTGATGCGATTGCAGAACCGCAACCATAAGTTTTGAAGCGAGCTTCTTCAATTACGCCATTATCATCGACTTGGATTTGTAAGCGCATTACATCACCACAAGCTGGTGCACCGACCATACCTGTGCCAACGTTTTCAGCATTTTTATCCAAAACACCCACATTACGAGGATTTTCGTAATGATCAATTACCTTTTCACTATAAGCCATTTCGCTTCTCCAAACCTCGGGGTCAGCCTAATATTAATATGAGGGTTAAAACACGTTTTTCAATTCAAGTTCAATGAATTAGTGTTCAGCCCATTCAACTGTTGAAAGGTCGATACCTTCTTTGTACATATCCCAAAGCGGAGAAAGTTCACGAAGTTTCTCAACAGCAGCTTTGGTAATTGTCAATACGTGATCGATATCAGCTTCAGTGGTGTACTTACCAAAGCTAAAGCGAATTGAACTATGTGCCAATTCATCAGATAAACCTAGAGCACGTAATACATATGATGGTTCAAGTGTTGCAGAAGTACATGCAGAACCACTTGAAACGGCTGCATCTTTCAATGCCATCATTAAAGATTCACCTTCAACAAAGTTGAAGCTGACATTTAAATAATTTGCAACGTTTTGAGTAGGGTGGCCATTTAAGAAAACTTGTTCTAAGTCTTGTAAGCCATTCCAAAGTTTGTCGCGTAATTGGCGTAGACGTTCTTGTTCAGCATGCATGGTTTTACCAGCAATTTCGAACGCTTCACCTAAACCAACGATTTGATGTGTTGGTAAAGTACCAGAGCGCATACCACGTTCATGACCACCACCATGCATTTGCGCTTTTAAGCGAACGCGTGGATTACGACGAACATATAATGCACCGATACCTTTAGGACCATAAATTTTATGACCAGAGAAACTCATTAAATCGATTTTCATAGTTGAAAGATCGATATCTACTTTTCCAGCAGCTTGAGCGGCATCTACGTGGAAGAATGTTTTATTCGCACGTGTTAATTCACCGATTGCAGCAACGTCAGTAATTGTACCAATCTCATTATTCACCATCATAAGTGAAACAAGGATCGTATCTGGACGTAAAGCAGCTTTTACCATTTCAGGTGTAATTAGACCTGAACGTGGTTCTGGCTCGAGATAGGTGATTTCAAAGCCTTCTTCTTCAAGCTCACGACATGGGTCTAAAACAGCTTTATGTTCAATTTTACTTGTAATAATGTGCTTGCCTTTTGAACCATAAAACTGAGCGATACCTTTGAGTGCTAAGTTATCAGATTCAGTCGCACCAGAAGTCCACACAATTTCACGTGGATCAGCTTTGATAAGATTAGCGACTTGTTCACGCGCGTATTCAACTTTTTCTTCGGCTTGCCAACCATAAGCATGCGAGCGGGATGCAGGATTACCAAAAGTCCCTTCGAAGGTTAAGCATTCCATCATACGTTCTGCAACTTCAGGAAGGACAGGAGTGGTTGCTGCGTAATCAAGATAAATTGGACGTTTCATGTCAAATACCTGTAACCGATAAAAGAGCTGAGTCAAAGCTTGTAGAGTTTTGGCGCAGAGCGACAGTTTGTACATTGTCGCGTGCAATTAAATCTGCAAGTGTGATTTTGGCGAGATAATCGGCAATATGGTGGGAGAGTTCTTGCCATAAGTCATGCGTTAAACACATTGCACCATTTTGGCAGTTTCCTTTATGGTCGCAACGAGTCGCATCAACAGTTTCATTTACAGCTTCGATGATTTCTAGCACTGTGATCTCACTTGCAATACGCGCAAGATGATATCCGCCATTTGCACCACGAACGCTTGAAACTAACCCATGGCGCTTAAGCTTTGCGAATAATTGTTCGAGATAAGCGACAGAGATGGATTGGCGTGCTGCTATTTCCGCAAGCGTGATCGTTTGTTCAGTTGGCTGCAAAGCTAAATCAAGTAGAGCAGTCACTGCGTAACGACCGCGAGTTGTAAGACGCATGATTCGGTACACATGGTTAGACTAGATGTCTAAATTTTATGAATTCCGACTAAAATAGTCAAGTTTTTTAATTGCCAATATGTGTGTGAAAAGTGAAATATAAAGTTTTTATTGTATCCACATATTATATACAAAAAAACCAATCAAAATAAAGCTAAATACAGCAAAGCTGATATTGATCAAGCGTTGGCGCTTTTGGAGTCTATGGATTCGATTTTGATATTGTTTAACTTCCACGAGTAATGAGTTTATTTCAGAGCGTTGTTGATCAATTTTATCTAGCAAGGGTGCAATTCTTTGCTGAGAAGCTAAGGTTTCAGCATCATCATCGAATGCACTAAACCACTGTTTCCAGTTAGCAAATATGCTTGGGAGTGTCAAATGCGGTGCTAAATCTAAAAACTCTTCGGCAAGTGAGGTTTCACCTAAAAGTCGCATGTTGTGAATGCTGCGCTGATTATTAAACACAAATATTTTAGTAAGATCGATCAGCGTACTATTGATTTCAAGGTCAATTTTTCGATCTAAAGACTGCATATCAAATAGCAATCCTTTGTCTGTGAACTGAATATAAAAATCAAAGAAAGGGATATAGCTATTGATGCGTAAAGTTACACGCTGGTCAATAAATCGTTTCGCCTGTAGACGAAGTGCTGAATCATGAGTCAGGATAAATGAGAAAAAAGTTTCTAAAACAATGATAACAAAGTTTAGCAACAAATGAGGATGTCTATGTCTTTGTTGCGTTTCACTCATGAGTCTCTTTTTCCTTACCAGTCAATAGATACAACCATAAAGCATATAAACTTGAGCATCCTTGCTCAATGATTAATATTAATTTACATGACTTTGTAGCTTTGTAGAACAGTTTTTTAAAACGATCAAGTCTTAACTTTGATATTATAAAAACATTTTTATGGTTAAATACGACATACTGTTTGTAAAGTGCTTAGGAGCATTGGTCTATGGATAACACTAACCTTGAAAATTCAGGTGAAGAAGCCGAGGTGAAAACCAAATTAAAATCAAAGAGTTCTAAAAAATCTGCTTTGGATTTCAAAAAATATACACAACAAATTTGGCTGGCAGGTTTAGGTGCATTTTCACGAGCTGAAGAAGAAGGAAATAAATTATTTGACTCGCTTGTAAAAGTTGGTGAAGAGCTTGAGTCAAAAACTGTTGATTTTGCAGATAACACCGTTGGGAAAGTCACTGAGAAGGCAAAAGAGTCTGTGACTGACACTAAAGACAAAGTAGAAAAAATTTTAGACACAGGTGTAAATCACTCTTTAAATCGAATCGGTTTGGTTACTCCTAAAGATCTACAGCATATTGAACAGCTTTTGGTGCAGCTTCATATCAAAGTTGATGCTTTAATTGAAGAAAATAACCAATTAAAGGCCAAATTGAATAAAAAGTAAAAAAAACTCCTGACGCTCGTCCGTTTATGTCGTATTTCAGTATTTATTTTGGTTAAAACGCCTTTCTAGTATTGCGTTCTCCCCTAAAGCATTGCTATAAAGGCGGCATGGCCTTTTAAACTATAGCCTTGGATCTTAACAAACGATATTAAGAGGATATTTTTTATCATGAATAAATCAGAATTAATTGATGCGATTGCTGAAAAAGGGGGAGTATCTAAGTCGGATGCTGGTAAGGCACTTGACGCAACAATTGCATCGATCACTGAAGCACTAAAAAAGGGTGATACGGTTACTTTAGTCGGTTTTGGTACTTTTAGTGTTAAAGAGCGTGCTGCTCGTACTGGTCGTAATCCTAAAACTGGTGAAGAGCTACAAATTAAAGCTAGCAAAGTACCAAGTTTTAAACCAGGTAAAGGTTTGAAAGATTCAGTTGCGTAATCTTTTTAAATCAATAAACGCACCATCTCGGGTGCGTTTTTTATTTATCGAATGAAAAAGTTGATTTGAGCTTTATTCTGCATTCATTCGCTTTTATTTTTCAGTTAAAATTGCCCCGAAATAAAATATTGGAATTCTCATGGAATCTTTTCGTACACTCATTAAGGGTTGGCTTGGCAAAGTCCTTCTAGTTTTGTTTTTGACCCCTTTAGCGCTTGTAGGTATTGAAGGATATTTTAGTGGAGGCAATAAAGCAGATGTTGCAAAATCTGTAAATGGCCAAGATATTTCTAATAAAGAATTAGAAACAGCAACTAAAAATTACAAAGATCAATATTTATCCTTAGTAAAGGGTGATGAGTCTCTTTTGAACCTCTCTCTTATTCAAGAAAAAGCATTAGATGCACTGATTGCTCGTAGCTTGTTACAACAACAAGCAGAAAAACTAGGGATTTCCCTAAGTGATACGCAACTTGAGCAAATGTTGGCTCAACAACCTAGCTTTCAAGAAAACGGACAATTTTCACAAAAGCTCTATGAAAATTATCTACGCTCTGTTGGTATGACCAATCAAGGCTTGATTGCTAGTCTGCGTCAAGACCATGCTTTAAAAATGATTTCATCGACATTGATGGATTATGCTTTGGTAAGCAAATCTGATTTACAGCAACTTGCTAATTTACAAACAGAACAGCGTACTTTGCATTTAGCTAGCATTAAGTTAGATGATTACAAAAAGGGTATTACTGTTTCTAATCAAGAAATTGCAGATTATTACAACAAACATAAAAACCAATTTAAACAGGTTGCTAATGTTGATGTGGATTATGTGGTTTTAACACCAGCATTATTGCCACAAGCAAATGTAGCTCCTTCTGAAGCTGAGTTACAGCAGGCATATAAAGCATTCGTTGATAAACAACAGAAAGATGTGAAGCGAGAAGTTAAACATATTCTGATTACAACGGATTCAAGAGATGCAGCGACAGCTCAGAAATTGGCAAATGATGTATACGCTAAAATTCAGTCAGGCATGTCATTTGCTGATGCTGCAGCGCAATTTTCAGAAGACCCTTCTTCTAAAACACAAGGTGGTTTAGTTGAAGCTTATGCTCCTGGTGTGTTTTCAGCAGACTTTGATAACGCTGTTAATTCTTTGAAGAATGGTCAGATTTCTAAACCAGTTAAGACACAGTACGGTTATCATATTATCGCTGCAAACGCTCCTGCAATTGATATCCCATCGTATGAAGCTGAAAAACCGCGCTTAATTGCTGAAGTGCAGAAAACAAAACAAGCCAATTTATTTAGCGATACAGTGAATAGTCTAAATGAAATGGTTGTGGGGAATGATTCATTAGATGCCGTGGCTCAAGAAGTTAAAGGCGTTCGTGTTGAATCTGCTAAAGGTGTTACTTTAACAACTCAAAATCCTTATTTAAGCGATTTAAATGTAAAAGCAAAATTGTTTAATGATGATGTAAAAAATGGTGATCGCAATGCATCATCAAGTATTCAATTAGCAAATGGTGATACGATCTGGATCAAGGTGCGTGATTATCGTGCTGCTGGAGTCAAGACACTTGCTCAAGCAACTGCTGAAGTCAAAGCTAAGGTGATTGAGGAAAAAGCATATAAGGCTGCCCAAGCGAAAATCGCATCAACTTTAGCTGAATTTAAGACTCAACCTGCTGCACAAGTTGTTGCAAAGTCAAAAATTATTTTTGAGGATGCAGGTACTTTTGCTCGTTCACAAGGTTTAAAGCGTGCTATCGAACGTGCAGCGTTTAGTATCCCTGCGCCAACTAAAGAAGGTATGTGGTCAGTTACAACGACTCAACTACCTAATGAGTTGGTAATTGTGGCGGTCTCTACGGTGAATACAAATGCCGCAAGTGCTTTACAACCAGAACAGTTGAATGAGTTAACCAAGTTATATCAGCAGTTCCGTGGTCAGCAGATTTTAGAGGACTATACTGAGTATCTAAAATCACAAGCAAAGATTAAGTAAGACTTAAGCAAAAAAAACCAGTTCAAATGAACTGGTTTTTTTTATAGGTAAAAGTTTTGAATTACTTTTTCTGAATAAATTTTGCTTCTTCTGTTTGAGGGTATTGGCTTATCAGCTTGTTTTTATACTGATTTGCTAGAGCTGTGTTTTTGTCCACTTCTTTAGCAATGCTATACAGTTGGTAAATCGCTCTTGGTGCCTTAGCCGAGTTTGGGTAACGTGTCGCCACGATATTGTAATTCTGTTTTGCAGCTTTATAGTCAACAGGCTCTACAGCTAGATAAAATTCAGCTAACCAAAAATATGCATTTCCAACATAAATACCATTCGGATGATTTTTAATAAAGTTTTGCATCGGTTGGATCGCTTTTTTTGCTCCACCTTGTTTGTAAGCATCTAAAGCAACGGTATATGCGGCTTTTTCTAATTCGATTTGAGCGTTTGTCGTATTCGTGGTTGCAGTATTTTGTGTTGCTTGTACCACAGGTGTAGATGTTGAATTAGAGGTATTTTTAGGGGATTCTGGTTGTATTGTATTGGCTGGAGAAGGAGGTTCTGATTTTGGTGCTGCTGCAGCTTCTGCTGTTGACTCTGTTGTAGCTTCCGTTGTTTCTTCAGGTGGATCAATTTTTTGTGATAAAAGTTCTAAGCGTTGATCTAAGTCTGTATATCGATTAGCTAATTCTTTCTTTAATAGTTCAATAGAGTTTTCATGCTCTTCCAATTGACCACGTAATCTACGAACTTCTTCTTCGAGCTTCTGATTTTTCTGAATCAAATCCCAGTTTAGATTTGTACTTACGGGTGTTGAAGTTGTGTTGTCATTAAATTGTTGGCTTAATGCACGAGATTCAATAGGAATATTTGCATACAAATGTGTAATGCTAAGTAGTGCAATAAAAATTGCAGAATGCTTTTTTAGCATGAAAATTCATCCATAAAGTTGAAAATAAAGCTGTGGGGTGAATAAGCTTTGTTTTTTACTTGAGACACACCAAACAAACATTTTTAGATTTAGCCATTAAAACAGCAACACATTTAAATGCAATACGTGTTTACAATCTTCAAGCACTTTTGGAGAAAATACGTTTTGTTTTGTATAAACATTAAACAAATTATAATGTTCTCAACGAGCCAAAAAACATAGTTGGTGTTGATTTAAGCAGTTGAATCAAAAACTGAATTAAAAATTGAGACAAGCCTTGCAACTCCAATAAAAATCTCTATACTTTGTCAGGCAATGGTAGCCCTGCTGGTAGCTTCGCAATTGTACTCTATGAACTCCGCCAGGACCGGAAGGTAGCAACGGTAGTAGATCTATGATGTGCCGGAGTCTTGCTGGTAGGGTTGCCACCAATTATTCTTCATCGCTCGTTCGAGCAATCGCTTTCATAATTACACTCATATCAAATCCTCTATACTGCAAAAATCGAATTTGTTTTGCCTTGATCTTCTGATCTTTTGAAACCTCAGTACCAAATTTTTTGACTTTTAGTTGATATGCTTGTTCTAACCAATCAACATCTTTTAACTCTTCTGTAATAAGCTCTTCATCTAATTGTTTTGCTTTCAAAGCTTGTTTTATGCGTTGTAGACCTTTTCCTTTGCGTATTTGACTTGCTAAGGTTTGCTCAGCAACACGTTGATCGCTTTGATAGTTATTTGCTGCTAGCTCTTCGACGAGTTTTGCAACTTCATTAGGATTAATCGCATATTGATTTAGTTTTGCTATAAGTTCAGCTTGCGAATAATCGCGACGAGTCAGTAAGGCAAATGCATAAGAGCGAAGTCTTTGACCTGTGAGTGTTTTAGGTTTTTCTGTTTTCTCAGAATTAAACAAGTTTTATATCCTCATGAAAGAAAAACGCCCCGAAGGGCGTTTCAGTTTAACTTTCTAAAAAATCTGGTTCTTCTACATCTTCTGTAGGGGCTGCTTCAGGATTGTTTTTAGTGAGTAATTGCTCGCGAACAACCTTCTCAATTTCAGCAGCGATTTTCGAATTCTCTTCAAAATAACGAATTACGTTGTTTTTACCTTGTCCGATTTTGTTGCCTTGGTATGAGTACCATGCACCCGCTTTTTGAACAATATCTTGTTGTACGGCGAGGTCAACTAATTCACCTAGTTGATTAGTTCCTTTACCGTACATGATTTGGAATACTGCTTCGCGGAAAGGAGGTGCCATTTTGTTTTTTACAACTTTGACTTTAGTTTCAGAACCAACGATTTCATCGCCTTCTTTAACTTGTCCAATACGACGGATATCTAAGCGCACTGACGCATAGAATTTAAGTGCATTACCACCTGTGGTTGTTTCTGGACTACCAAACATCACACCAATTTTCATACGAATTTGGTTGATGAAGATCACCATACAGTTAGAGCGTTTTGCGTTACCAGTGATTTTACGCAATGCTTGGCTCATCAAACGAGCTTGTAAGCCCATATGAGAGTCACCCATTTCGCCTTCAATTTCAGCTTTTGGTGTTAATGCTGCAACTGAGTCGACAACGATTAAATCAATTGCACCTGAACGAACGAGCATATCTGCGATTTCAAGCGCTTGTTCACCATTGTCAGGTTGAGAGACTAGCAGGTTGTCAATATCAACGCCTAATTTGCGTGCATATTGTGGGTCAAGCGCATGTTCAGCATCGATGAATGCACAAGTACCACCATTTTTTTGACATTGAGCAATTGCTTGCAATGTCATTGTTGTTTTACCAGATGATTCAGGACCATAAATCTCAATAATACGACCTTTCGGTAATCCACCAATACCTAAAGCGATATCTAGTGTTAATGACCCTGTAGATACAGCTTCAACTGCTTGTACAGTATTGTCACCTAAGCGCATCACAGTGTTTTTGCCAAATTGTTTTTCAATCTGGCTTAACGCAGCTTGTAACGCTTTACTTTTATTATCATCCATCTCAAAACCTCAAAACTTTATATTCTTAACGACTAACCCAAGTGGATGTATTGAATCTCAACTTGTTGGGACTTGAGTATAGTGGCAGATTCTAGTTGTTTATTCTACATCTGACCTGCGTCAATACGACACAAGATGACGCACCTTAAATTAGAAAAAATTACTCATCATGATAAGACCATGATTGAACATTTTCTTGTTTAAAACGATTGATATCACGACGATCTTTTTTGCTTGGTCGATGATCAGGTCGGGCTAGATTATGCAATTTTCGTTGCGATGCATGCAACTCTCTACGCTCAATACTTTCAGTTGTTTCTTCATAGAGTAACTGAGCCATAGGAGCACCGCCACGTATAGACGATAGGGCTTTGACGATGACAGTTTTCTTGTCAAATCCTTGTTGAATGGTCAGTTCCATTCCAACCCGAACATCTTTGGATACTTTGACGCGTTCATTATTGTGATGAACTTTACCACCTTCAATGGCTGCTTTTGCGATGGAGCGTGTTTTGAAGAAACGAGCAGCCCAAAGCCATTTATCAATTCGCATGGCTTCCATGCTTTCTGGTTCATGCTGTTTTGGCATCTGTTACCTGTAAATGGGTTTCTAGACAATCAAATAAATCAGTGAGTTCATCAAGTGCGGGGTAAGGAAGTTCATTGGAATTCCTTGCAGCTTTGCTACTTGATGGTTGTACTATGCTAAATAGTTTTGAAATTCCAAAACTTTCTGCTCCTTTCAATACGGCAACTGTATCATCAATAAAAATTGCTTTCGTTGGATCAAATGGATGCAGTTGCTGAAGTTCACGCCAAAAAGAAACATCTTCTTTTGCGTATCCTAATTCTTCACTACTAATCATAAGTTCAAAGTAAGGGCTCAGTGCAACATTTTCAAGTTTTAGCTGTAATCCTGCTTTATCCGCGTTAGTCAGTAACCAACAACGATAGCCTTTTTGTTTGAGTTGTTCTAATAATTCAAAGCAACCGGCACGCGCTTTGATTTTTTCTCCATACTCGTATTGGAGTTGCAAAACATCGACTCCAACTTTTGTAGTCCAGTACGCAGAAGAATACCAAGATAGTGTATGCTTATGTTGTTGGTAAAATTGAAATAGTGTCTGTTTACTCTGTTCTAGAGTGCATTGATGTACTTGAGCATGGCGTTCAGGTAGACACTCATTCCAAATAAAATCATCAAAGGCTAAATCGAGTAATGTGCCATCCATGTCAAACATGGCAATAGGCTTTTGCTGTAAATCTGAATATGACATAAGGTTGGTCTATGTTTATAAAAACGCTCGCTCCACAAGATGACTTGATTATGCAACTTGTTCCAATTATGGCGCAGGCTAGTCAAATATTGTTGGAAGAATACCAAAGTTATTGTGCTGGTTGCGAGTTTAATATTCAGGAAAAAAGTGATGATTCTCCTGTGACTCAAGCTGATCTAAAGGTAAATCATTTTCTACTCAAGCATTTGGCAACGATAACACCGCAATTACCTGTCTTATCTGAAGAGAGTGATTATTCTGAGCGTAAGTCATGGAAAAAATGTTGGATGCTTGATCCACTAGATGGAACGAAAGAGTTTATACATGAGCGTGATGAATTTACGACTAATTTAAGTTTGATCGAAGACCATCAGACAACTTTTGCGATTATTGCAGTGCCTTGTGAACAGGTCATGTATATCGGTTATCGCAATCAACTTCCTTATAAATACAGTTTTAGCCGTAATGAATGGTTTCAATACAAAATAGAAGAACATGACTTAAGTACGCCTCTCCAAATTGGATTAAGTCACAACAGTAAAAATCCTAAATATCAAAATTTTATTCAACCATTACTTAAACATCGTGCTGTTGAGCGACGTGAAGCTGGTAGTGCCTATAAGTTTTGTATGATGCTTGAAGGTGATATTGATATTTATCCACGGTTTCATCCAACATCGGAATGGGATACGAGTTCAGGTCAATCGTTATTAGAAAGCATTGGTGGTGGTCTACTGACTCTAGAAGCTAAGCCATTTTTGTATAATCAGCGAGATACTATTCTTAATGGTGGCTTTATCGCATTTAAAGATCAGTACTGCAAAAAAATTGCATATGAAGCATTACAGCATTCTGGGATTTTAGATTGAGAGTTATATTACCCATGTTATAGTGGGTTAAATTTTTATATTACATAAATATTATGGCGCTACATTTATTGCCTAAAAGTATGTTTGAAGCTGTGGATTTATTGCCAGACACTTCAACGCCAGTCACCTTATTTACACGTCATTCATTACGAGAACTTGTCAATGGACAGGGATTTGCTGGTTATGATTTGCAGTTGACTGAGCAAGGGCGAGAGCTTGCATATGCTTGGGGGCAATATCTCATACAAAATACAGATCGAGCTATACATCACTGTATTTCTAGTCCTATCCAACGATGTGTTGATACGGCAGCCTTAATGATTGAAGGTGCTGATCAGTTACGTAAGGGTGAAAACACTCATACGATAGAGATTGTTGAACAGCGATTATTGGTTGAGCCAGGTAGTTTTGTATTAGACATTCAACAAGCTGCACCATATTTTCGTAAACAGGGTGCATTGGGGTTTATCAACAGTTTTGTGAATAATGCTTTGCCTGGCATGAAGCACCCTATTACAGGTGTATTTGATGTACTTGAGTTGCTTTATCATACACATCCAACACATCAAAATGGTTTAAGTATTGCTGTTAGTCATGACACTATTTTGGCTGCAATTGTAGCTGTCATTTCAGGTCAAACAGAAATTCAACAATCAGACTGGCCAGATATGATGGAGGGATTATTTGTTTGGTTTGAGGGTGAGGATTTTGCAAATAGCAAGTTAAAGTGGATTTGGCGTGGTCAAAAACAAGAATTATTAATTAAAGATTTTAAAGAAAAATAACTAACCCTTAGAGCTGACTAGATCACGATAACTAAATCTTTTAGATATTTTACGATATTCTAAATTCATATTTTTTATCTTTTAGTAAAGATGATATTATTTTTAAATGCATGATTTTATTAATATTAACTAATAATTATAAACTTATCTTTATTGATAATTTATTACGGTTTATTGGGGGAAATGTGATGTATTTAAAACTTAAATATTTGTCATTATCTGTTCTTGCAGCAATGTTAAGTGCTTGTGGCGGCGGAGGTGGTGGTACTTCATCAACAGAAAGTAATATGGGGTCAGGAAGTTCGGGTAATTCTCATCCATCTTTTTCTGAAAAATACCCTGAGCCAACAAAAGATGTTATCGATGATACGGTTCTTGGTTTTTATGATTATGATAAATTAGGGTTAGCTCGTACTTTGAGGAATGATTTGAATGAAAGCTTTTCAGCTATGATTCAATTTGCTCAAAGTCATGTGGTTAATCCAAAAAATAATGAAAAAGATTACATGCCTCGTTTAACCTCTGAGAAAGAGGCTCTTTTATTGGTGACACCATTAATCGAGATGGGGAATATTCAATCTTTAAAAGCCGAAATTTATCAGGGCAATCAATTGCTGAGAACGGTAGATTTAGATGATCCATCTCGTTTGGCTGCATCTGATCAATCAAATAATGATGGACGACCACAGGTGAACTATTCAAAACGTGCTTGGAGCACTGCTTTGAATTGGAATGAAGTTAAAGCTGGTTTGCATATTCGAATTATTGATCCCTTAACTAATCGTAGTGGTGACTTAGCAGAGATAGATATTGATTTTGCCGCTCCAGGTGAGTTAGTTGTGCAAAATATTCGTTTGGGATTACTTACCGATCCACCTCAGTCTAACGGTCACTATATGCTGTTAGAACCAGCAAAAGCAGGAACAGATTATTTTCAGACTATTCCAGCTGCTCGAATGATTGTCACCAAATATGACGATTTAAAACTCGATAAAGTCATGGTTGCTAGTGGGGTAATTTATGATGCTGCCAGTGTAACGACTGGTGATGTCTATAGTGGTGATATGCGAGAAAACACGGCAAAGTCAACTTTTGGGGTAGGTATTAATCTAGCAAATTGGGGAATTACCAGTGCCTCTATGGCGAGTCAAGAACAGCCTCAACTGACACAAAGTGTAGTTACACATCATGCTCGCGGTAAATACAGTAATGGTGACGTCACGCATGGTTTGAGTGGTGGTAATGGAATGCTAACACTGATTGACTCTGTAGGTAATGAGTTTAGTCATGAGATTGGACATCACTATGGTTTGGGGCATTATCCCGGTTCCGTGAATAATAATATGTTTTGGGCTGCACATCATGCAGATAGTGGCTGGGGATATATCTCCTTTAGAAATAAAATGCGTGGTAATCTCAATTGGACATCGACAAATCTTGGAGATGGTAGTAATGGCGTTCTAAACTTTTTAAATAAGTATGCTTATGGTTGGGATGCGATGTCTGGCGGTTCGACTGCGAGTTCGATTTCGAAATATACACATTACACAGGCTATAGTACGTATCTCAAGATTCAACCTGCCTTTGATCGTTATGTGTGGGATAAAAACTCACCAACTGGTTATAAAAAGTGGAATGCTACAACGCGAGCTATGGAAGTTGCACAGCCCAAAGTGCCGAACTCAGGAAATGTTTGGTACAACACAGCTGATGGGAATTACTTAAAGCCAAGATTATTCGGTGTTCCTGTTTATACGATTTTGGGTGGATATGATCCTGTGAATCAAGTGGGTTTAATTTATCCAGCAGCAAGAGGGAATTGGGGTAATGTGTTTAACTTGCCTCAAATCAATCCAAATGATTCTACGGCAAGTTGTTGGTTAAATATTCGATTTGCTTCAAATGAGCAAAATATTGCTCTAGCACCTCAACGTATGAATACGAATAGTAATGCCAATAAGTTCCATATCAATGTGGCTCAAAGTGAATCACCACAGCAAGTAAATTTGTATTGTAGAAAAGCCAATCAAAAAGCAGTTTTACTTTCAACAATAATGATTCCAGCAAACAATGTACAAATTTCACCTTATGCAGAAATTGGTAAAAATGTTGGGTATTCAGCATTAAAACAAATTGAACTTCCAGTACTTGAGCAAGCTCTTTTGGAAAATGCTACAAGACCCGTGGTGAATTTGTCAGCTGATAATAAATTGTTGTTCGATTCATATCAAAAATTCAAAGATCAGCTTTCGATTGCAGCGCAGAACGAAATGAATCGTTATACCCAACAGCAAAACACGCTGTATCGTTTGAATCGTTGGATGAATGTATATCGCTCTGATTTAGTGAATCTAAATTCTGATGTAGTTAACGCTTTTCATGCTTTCTTAGATAAGCTCGAACTGAAAAGTGATTTTAATTTAGGCTCTGCGATGAGTTTAATGAATCGAACAAATTGTTTAAAAGCTGAAAAACTTGAAAATGGTCAATTCAATACATTTATTAGTGGTGCTTCGGGTTGTGTAGGCGATGACTCAGAAAAATGGGTTTACGATGCATTAGGAAAAATTCACAGCAAAAAATATATAGATCAATGCTTAGCAACTACTTCGGGCAATGTAATTAATTTACAGCCTTGCAGTAACAACCAAGCTAATCAAGTTTGGACTACTGATATGAGTGCTCAAGCGATTAAGCAGGCTAATCAATGCTTCGATTTGGAAGGTGGCTATCTGACGAATAATCGCGCACGTTTAATTCGCTATCGTTGCACAGGAGGAGCTAACCAGAAATGGACGATTCCAACTGCTAATAATAGTTTGATTCTTTCAGGTCTAACGGCTAAGAATTTAGCATTAACGACTAAGGTATTTGGATTAAACGAATAGCTTATACAAAAGAAAGGGGTGGGTAGATCTGCCTCTTTCTGTTTTGATAAAATTTGAAAATCAAGAGACAATAAAAAAGCCCGAAAATCGGGCTTTTTTATGTGCAACAAATTAGTTAGCTAATGCTTTAATTTGAGCGTTTAAGCGGCTCTTGTGACGAGCAGCTTTATTTTTGTGGATGATGCCTTTGTCAGCCATACGGTCGATTACAGGTACAGCTGTTTTGTAAGCTTCAGAAGCTACAGCATAATCACCAGCAGCGATCGCATTTACAGTACGCTTGATGTAAGTACGAACCATAGAACGCAAGCTTGCGTTGTGTTTACGTGCTTTAACGTTTTGACGAGCACGTTTTTTAGCTTGAGCAGAGTTTGCCACTCGTGCACTCCTTGAAAATAAGTTGGTCTGGGCGGGCTGAAGTTAAAACCAATAAAATATTAGCAACATTCACCAGCCCGTAAACAAGTGCCATATTTTGAGGAAACTAAGCCCCGAAGTCAAGCCTTGTGATACTTTTAAGTACATTTAACAGGTGATTATCTTGCAAGAAAACGTTACATTAGTCCAAGTGATAACTTGAGCGAAATAAAAATGAAAATAGGTGCGAAGAAGGCAATTATTATTGGTGCGACAGGTTTAGTCGGTTTGGCTTTGATTGAACAATTACAATCGTCTGATGACTTTGAATCAATCACGGTGGTTGTTCGTAAAAAAACTGATAAATTAGATGCTTATACTAAAGTGACGCAGTTCGTTCTTGAAGATTTTTTATTACTTAATGACGAAGATGTAAATGGTTTTACCCATGCTTTTAGCTGTTTGGGAAGTACGATCAAACAGGCTGGTTCTAAAGATAAATTTTATGCAATTGATTATGAAATTAATGCGCATTTTGCAGATTTAATTCAAGATAAAAACATTCATCTGTTAATTGTTAGTGCGCTTGGAGCGAATGCTAATTCGCCGATTTTTTACAATAAGGTAAAAGGTCAGTTAGAAGATTATTTGAAAAAATTGTCAATTTATAAGTTATCGATCTTTCAGCCTTCTTTGTTGATTGGAAAACGCAGCGAAGTTCGTTTATTGGAAGATACAGCGCAAACACTGTTTAAGCTTGTAGAAAAAACGTGGACTAAGCCGTTTAAATATAAGCCTATCAGTGCAGAACAATTGGCGCATACTATGGTGATTGCGGCTCAAACACAAACAGCAGCATTTAAACTATATGATAATTTAGCGATTCAGCAGACCCAATAAAGGAGAACTTTTGTGACAACAGTACCTTTCGTTACCTGTGACCTATTAGATGATAATCCAGATAAAGAGTTGCAAGTTGTAACACCTTGCATGGATGGAAAATTTTTTAAGAGCTATGGTGCACGTAAGACGTTTGGTGGTCAGATCGTTACCGTTAAATGTTATGAAGATAACTCTCGTGTTAAAGAGCTTTTAGCGACTGATGGCACAGGTAAAGTATTAGTAGTTGATGGTGGTGCATCAATGCGTTGTGCTTTGATGGGGGACTTAATTGCTGATTCGGCTGTAAAAAACCATTGGAATGGGGTGGTAATTTACGGTTGTGTACGTGATGTCGATGCAATTGCGGAATTAGACTTGGGTGTGCATGCATTGGCTGCAATACCGCAAAAAAGTAATCGTAAGGGCATAGGTGAAGTAGACATCACATTGTATTTTGGTGGTGTGACCATTAATTCTGGCGATTATATCTATGCAGATAATAACGGAATTGTGATTGCCAAAGAAAAACTAGTCGACTGCTAAAAGGATAACAGTATGCTTAAAATGGTAAGCCATCAGTTTAAAGTTTTACAATCAGTAGCTGCAACACTTATCGAAGGTGGACGTGGTGTGTCAGGAACACCATTTCCGAATCAGCCTGAAAAACCAATCAAGCTATATGAATTTGAAGGTTCACCATTTTGCCGACGTGTTCGTGAAGTTATTACGCTTCTGAATTTGGATGTTGAAATCTATCCATGTCCGAAAGGTGGTGAAAAATACCGTCAAATCGTAAAGCAAAAAGGTGGGAAAAAGCAGTTTCCATTTTTAATTGATGAAAATACAGGTGATCAGTTATACGAATCACAAGACATTATTCATCATTTATTTAAGCATTATGGAAAAACGGGACAAACTCCAAAAAAATATAGTCATTATCCTAAATTGCCGTATGTATCCACTTTGGCTACTGTTGCAAATGCAGCTCGTGGTGTTTGGATTAATAAGAAAATTATTAATCGCCCAGCGCCAACGGAGCTTTTAGAGCTATGGAGTTTTGAGGCTAGTCCGTATACGCGTTTAGTCCGTGAAGTATTATGTGAGTTAGAATTACCTTATGTGTTGCACAATGTGCCGAAAGAGCGTTGGCAAGATATGGGTCCTGCGATTTTACGTTTAAAACCAGGAAAATATATTCCACTACCAAATGGTAAGCGTGAAAAGACTGTTGAAATCATGGGGCGTGATATTCAGGTTCCATATTTGGTTGATCCGAACACGGGTGTGAAAATGTTTGAATCAGCTAAAATTGTTGAGTATCTAAAGAAACAGTACGGACAATAAATATTGAAAAAGCACCTTCAAGAAGGTGCTTTTTTTATCATTTGGTTGTTGCACTCATGATTGTTTTGCAGGTTAAATACTTTAGTTAATATTGTGATGTGATCAACTAATGTTCAGTCAGTTATCTAGTTTATTCAAAAGCTTAAAAGAGACACCAGAACAATTGTTTTTGAAAGAGCATGCTTTAGCCTTTGATAAGGAGCATGGTGCTATATTGAAGGGTATAAAACTGAATGAATTGGGTTTTCGTCTGGAGTATTTTTCAAATCGAAAATTAGATCACTTTGATGATTTGGCAAAGTTGTTTGAAATCAGTCCACAGATAAATGAAAAAATTGATTTAGAAATTTATTCGCAACGTTTTGTAGAACGCTTGGGGAATACAGAAGAAAATCTCAAAGAGTTCAAAGAAATGATCAAAATTTTGAATGATTATTATGTGAAGTTTAAAAGAGCAAAATAGCTTGGTTTTAAGCCTGAATTAATCAATATATTTTCATATTTACGATAACTAGATAGGCTGTCTTTACCTTTACTTTTCAGAGATGAAAAGTAACAAAAATCTTTTGTTGGACTGACGGTACATCCTTGTTACCGCAGTCCAACGAGGCGGCATCCATGCCGCCAACCACGATAGTAAATGAAAGTTTAAATTTAGATGGGTGAATTTTTTGTAGCTCAGAATATAAAAAAGGGATTAAATCCAAAGATTTAATCCCTTTTTGTGTCAGGCTAGCAATTATTTTTCAATAATAGCAGTTACACCTTGACCACCAGCAGCACAGATCGAAACTAAGATACGACCTGAACCTTTTTGGTTTAAGATTTTCGCAGCAGTCGCGATGATACGACCACCAGTAGCAGCGAATGGGTGACCAGCAGCTAAAGAAGAACCTTTAACGTTTAACTTGCTACGATCAATTGAACCTAAAGGTGCATCTAAACCTAAACGCTCTTTACAGAATTTCTCATCTTCCCAAGCTTTCAAAGTAGAAAGAACTTGTGATGCAAATGCTTCGTGAATTTCATAGTAATCGAAATCTTGAAGTTTAAGACCAGCACGCTCAAGCATACGTGGAACTGCATAAGCAGGCGCCATCAATAAGCCTTCTTTCTTACCAACGAAATCAACTGCAGCTGTTTCAGAGAAAGTTAAGTAAGCTAGAACTTCGTGACCATTTGCTTTAGCCCATTCTTCAGAAGCTAAAAGTACACATGAAGCACCATCAGTAAGTGGGGTAGAGTTACCCGCTGTCATCGTTGCAGCTTCGCCTTTACCAAATACTGGTTTTAATTTTGCTAATTTCTCAGCAGTAGAGTCAGCACGTAAGTTGTTGTCACGGCTTAAACCTAAGAATGGAGTAATTAAATCATCGAAGAAACCTTCTTCGTATGCTTTTGCCATTTTTTGGTGAGAAGCTGCAGCTAAAGCATCTTGATCTTCACGAGCAATACCCCACTCAAGAGCAGTAATTGCTTGGTGATCACCCATAGATAAACCAGTACGTGGTTCACCATTTTTAGGCGCATCCATAAGATCTTTAACGTTGATTTTAGATAAAGCTTTTAAACGATCTTTACCAGTTTTAGCAATGTTAAGTTCAAGCAATGCTTTACGTAAACCATCACCGAAAGCGATTGGAGCGTCAGATGTTGTATCAACACCACCAGCGATACCTACTTCGATTTGACCTAAAGCAATTTTGTTTGCTACTTGGAATGCTGCTTGCAAACCAGTACCACAAGCTTGTTGAAGATCACAAGCTGGAGTTTCAGGAGCAAGTTGAGTATTTAACACACACTCACGTGTCATGTTGAAGTCACGGCTGTGCTTTAATACTGCACCTGCAACAACTTCACCTAAGCGTTGGCCTTGTAGGTTGAAACGCTCAACCAAACCGTTTAACGCAGCTGTAAACATATCGATGTTTGAAGCTGTGAAATATGCGCCGTTAGAGCGAGCGAAAGGAATACGGTTACCGCCGATAATGGCTACACGACGAACGGTGTTTTGGCTCATGGTTTTATCCTGTTGAACAGAAGGTTTGGTTGTTTTAGCTGAAGCTGCTTTAGTAGATGTAGAAGAAGCAGTGCTTTTAGAACTACGACTGGTAGAACGAGTACGAGTCGTTTTAGTTGTCGTATTAGCTGCTTTAGGAGTTGTGTTAGCAGCTTTACGTGTAGTAGAAGTTGCTTTTGATGTATTTGACACATTCTCTTGAGCAGAATTTTCGACTGCTGGATTTTCTTGAGTTGTTTTGCTCATAAGGCTTTTCCAAGCATAATTGCGATATTCTCACTATAACATTAGCATATTTCAAATACTGCTGTATTGACTAGAATGACGCTTTAGACCACATTCAGGTCAAGACATCATGACATGAACTCAAGTATGATTTGCTACGAGTCAATCAGACATTGATTTTGTGTTCTAAGGTCAACACGTCATAAATGTTTGAAAAAAATTCATTTGTATGAGAGATAATAATCATGACTGATCAATACCAAGCATTTACACAATCTCCTTTGGGTAAATTTGTTGTAAAAAATTTAGGTTTGCCATCGCCAGCTGCTCTAGATCGTTTTGAAAGTGCGCAACCAGTTGTAAATGGTGCAGTATTGCTTGGCGCAGCACCTTCAAGCACGATTTCTGCTTCTATTGCTCAAATTCTTAGCAATATCCATGCAGACAGCTATGTAGGTAATAATGTTGAATTACAACAAACTGCTGCAAAAGTTGGTTTAAATCTTCGCCCTTTAAATGTAGATGATAAAGAGTCTAAATTCAAAGCAGTTGTATTCGACGCTTCTGGTATCCAAAATTCAGAACAATTAAAAGAGTTGTACAACTTCTTTAATCCAATCGCTCGTCAAATCTCAAATTCTGGCCGTGTGATTGTAATTGGTACAACGCCTGAAACAGCTAAGACTGTAAAACAAGCAATTGCGCAACGTGCACTTGAAGGTTTTATCAAGTCTGTAGGTAAAGAATTCAAAAAAGGTATCACTGCTCAAGTGGTTTATGTTGATCAAGGCGCTGAAGCAAATCTTGAGTCAACTTTGCGTTTCTTAATTTCACCTCGTTCTGCATACGTTTCTGGTCAAGTGATTCGTGTATCTAAAGCAGATAATGTTGACCTAGATTGGGCTAAACCTTTAGCGGGTAAAACTGCTTTAGTTACTGGTGCAAGCCGTGGTATCGGTGAAGCGATTGCAAATGTATTGGCACGTGACGGCGCGCATGTAATTTGTTTAGATGTTCCACAACAACAAGCTGACTTAGAGCGTGTTGCTGGTTCTATTGGTGGTTCAGTATTAGCAATCGATATTACTGCTGCTGATGCAGGTGAAAAAATCAAAACTGCTGCTGCGAAGCAGGGCGGTTTGGACGTGATTGTTCACAATGCTGGTATTACACGTGACAAAACTTTGGCGAATATGAAGCCTGAGCTTTGGGATTTAGTGATTAACATTAACTTATCTGCTATCGAGCGTGTTAATGATTACTTACTATCTAATGATGGTTTAAATGCTAATGGTCGTATCGTTTGTGTATCATCTATCAGTGGTATCGCTGGTAACCTAGGTCAAACGAACTATGCTGTTTCTAAAGCAGGTGTAATTGGCTTGGTTAAATTTACTGCACCAACTTTGAAGAACGGTATTACGATCAATGCTGTAGCACCAGGCTTCATTGAAACTCAAATGACAGCTGCGATTCCATTTGCGATTCGTGAAGCGGGTCGTCGTATGAACTCAATGAACCAAGGTGGTCAACCAGTCGATGTAGCTGAAGCGATTGCATGGTTTGCTTCAACGGGTTCAACAGGCGTAACGGGTAATGTTGTGCGTGTATGTGGTCAAAGCTTACTGGGTGCTTAAGCATTAGGGTTTTGAAGAGGGGTGCGATAGCATCCCTTTTTTATAGAAAAATATCAAAAGGTTAACTATGAATACTCGTCATTTTAGTGAATTACCAAAGCCTTACTTAGCTTATCCAAAAGTTATTCAAGGTCTTATCTTTAAAAAGCCAAAAGGCGAAAAAGTATTACCACAAGTTGAATACGTGGTTGATACTCTTAAAATTGATACGAAACATTTAGAAAGCTATAACGAAATTTGTGGTTTCAAAAATGATGGTTTCGTGCCAGCAATTTACTTAGCTGTTTTATCTCAAAGTTTACAAATGCATATGATGACCAGTGAAGCATTTCCATTTGCAATTTTGGGTTTAGTGCATATCCGTAACCAAATTAAACAAACTCGTAAAATCGGTGTGAATGAGCAAATTACGCTTTCTTGCAAATTTGGTGAGCTTAAACCACATGATAAAGGTTTGCAGTTTGATTTTATCACGACTGCAAAAGTAGGTGGCGAAGTGGTGATGGAAAGCTTAACGACTTATTTATCTCGTCAAAAGGTTGAGAAAAAAGCTGCTGAAAAATCTAAAGAAGCTCAAGAACCTTCATATCAACCTCAAGCTGAATGGAATATCTCTGAGAATACTGGTCGTCGTTATGCGATGATTTCTGGCGATTTTAACTTGATCCATATCCATGCTGTTACAGCAAAAGCATTTGGTTTTAAACAAGCGATTGCACACGGGATGTGGAGTAAAGCAAAAGCTTTGGCGAACGTTCAACTTCCAGATGCTTATGAAGCTGATGTATGGTTTAAATTGCCTATGTTCTTACCATCTACAGTTGAATTTTTAACTGCGACAGATGCTAAGCAAACTGATTTCTTGATCCGTAATGTGAAATCTAAAAAACCTCATGTCGCTGGGACTGTAAAAGCAATTTAAGATGTAATTTTCATTGAGATCTATCTCTTCTGTTCGCAGGAGAGATTTTCTTAAAAATAATATTATAAGGATGTGTGCTTTGATTAAAGAATTTCTTTTTGCCAATACTGAAAACTACCATGGCACTGTTGATGAACGATTCAAAGATTTAGTGACTCAATTTAGCCGATTCCAAGATGCTCGAAGCCATGAAGGTGGAGCTGCTTTGGTTGTGTATTTCCAAGGTCAAAAAGTTGTTGATATTTTTACTGGTAAGAAATCACAAAATGAAGCTTGGCAAGCTGATACTTTAGCAATGTGTTATTCAACGGGCAAAGGAATTCTAGCGACTCTTGCACATATTTTGGTCAGTGAAGGTCTATTAGACTATGATAAGCCAATTGCAAAATATTGGCCTGAGTTTGCTCAAAACAATAAAGAAAATATTACCTTACGTCATGTCCTTTCACATCAAACTGGTTTATTTGATATTCGTAATCTCATCGAGACCGCAACAGAAATGCTCGATTGGCAACATATGTTAGATGTTGTAGCTGCTGCGACACCGAGATTTGCAGCAGGACAAAGTTATGCTTATCAACCATTAACCTATGGATGGATTCTTGGTGGTGTAATAGAGAAAGCAGCCAAGCAACCTTTAAGTTGGTTGATGCAACGTTATCTAGTCCAACCTCTTGAATTAGATGGTGCTTATTTTGGAACTCCGACTAGTGAATTAAGTCGAGTGGCTCGCTTATTGGAAAGACCGAAACCTGCAACATCAGCTAAACCTCATTCCAAAAAAGACAAGCAACCACGTAAAGTCTCATTGTCTGAAAAATTATTAGAATTATCTGGTCAAAGCCCGCAAGATTTTCAGGATGCCATGATTCCAAAAGGTATGCGGAATTTTAGTTTTTATAGTGATGAAGGATTGCAAGCTGTTATTCCAGCAGCAAATGGCGTATTCACAGCGAATAGCCTTGCTAGAGTCTATGCAATGCTTGCAAATAAAGGACAATGGAAAAATCAGCAACTGATTCGCCCAGGTGTATTTGAGCAGTTAAGTTCAGTTCAAACCACTTCACGAGATCGTGTTATGCCAATTCCGATGCACTGGCGTTTAGGTTATCATCGTATTTTGACGATGGGTAAACGCGCACCACATGGCTTTGGACATGTCGGCTTTAATGGTTCTGGTGCTTGGTGTGATTCAGATCGAGAGCTTAGTTTTGCTTATACGCATAATTTTAATATTACCTCCGCAACTGGAGATTATCGTTTGTGGGGGCTAAGCCAAGAAGCTTTACGCTGTGCAGATGCAGTGATTAAAGGAAGAAAAGGGTGGTTTTAACTACCTTTTTTTATTATTAGAACATTAAGCTGCTTCTAGTTTCTCTTAGAAAACAACTCATTTTCAATCATAAAGTATGGCTGCTTATAATTAATAATTGTTAAATAAAACTTAATAAATAACTGCATCGTGTGCGCTATTAGACATTATTTTTATGATTTTAGATTTAGTCCTAATTAATCAAGTTAAGCTTGCATTAATTGTAGGTTTTTGAAGTAAATTTGAACGTATATGCAAAAAATATAAAAAAATATATTCAAAATAAGTTTATGATATATATATTTATATGGTGAAAAATAAACTTAATTGATGTGGTTGGTTTTTGATATTGTTAATCGTGCAGAAAAAACACAAAAAGGATTATTATATGAAATTTGGATTAAAAGCCATCTGTTTTGCTGGGATGATAGCTGCTTCTGCCGTGTATGCATCAACAATTTTATCTCCAAATCAGATTAACAATACAGGTAATATCCCAAGCGGATACAGTGACTTAACTTTTGTATTGTCGAATGGAAATTGGGTAAAAAATGTTTATTTGCCGACGACTGCTAACCATCTTGATAAAGTGACGATTCAATCAAGTGCAGCTTATAAAAGTTATTTAGATACATCGAATACCAATTTGCCGATTGAAGTATTAGAAATCCAAAGTGGTGATAGTTTTCAATTTGCATACGATGCAAACTTAAAGAAGTGGTTAGTCCAGCTCACCACAGTTAGCCCAGTGAGTGGTTCACGATATGAGCAAGTTGCACTCTCAACAGCAAAAATTCAGCATGTGCTTATTGCTGATGGTAAGTGGGCAGGCACAGTTGCATTACCTTCGAACGTAAATAATGGCACTTTGGTCCAAATTACTTTAACTGCAGGCTATCCATCACAGTTAGCAAAAGATAATTTACTTTTCCCGAGCAGTTTTAACTTAAATAAAGGCACTGAATATTGGTTTAAGTACAATTCAGCATTACAAAAGTGGGTGCCTGAATATATTAAATCATTGAAATTAAATGTGAAGAATATTGGTAGTTCGCTTAGTAGTGTAACCGCACCATTAACTGAAGTAAGTTTTGGTGATGCAAATAGGGTTCCAAACTTCACGCTACCATCAACTGCAAATGATCGAGATCGTGTAGTCATTAAGTCCTCAGCGACTTGGTCAGCAAAAATCGCAAATACTCATGTAAATACTGCAGCTACCTTAACTTTGAAAAAAGAGGATCAGTATGAATTTATGTACGTAAGTGATCGTGCGCACTGGGTATTAATGTCATCTCCGATCAAAACAATCGATGCAAATACAACTATTCCTTCAATTTTACCTAGTATGAGTGAGCCAACTTTAAAGGTAAAAATTGAATAGCCACTAATTTTGTAGACACCTTTTAGTTAAATA